>CAZSOG010000240.1:0-7090 GCA_964607555.1 uncultured Pirellulaceae bacterium
GGGCGGCGCCACGAATCGTTTTTTGGGCGCTATAGGTGGAGCGGCTCTCCGAGCCGCGACCGCCTGGCGTCCGCCAGTTGGTCGGAGGCAATGACCTCGTTAGATTCTTGGACTGTAGGATGCGCGCACGGCGCGCGCATGTTTTTGTGTAGCCGTAGACAATGACAATCCATTTTGCCGCCACACATTTTACTGCCTCATTATTGGCAGGAAGATGGGTGGCAGGAATATTTCTTCGTGTTTCGACGGACAGGATGTCTGTCGTCGCTTTTTGGTTGCGGCTCCGCCGCGTTAGATTCTTAGGCTGTAGGATGCGCGCACCGTGCACACATATTTTGTGACCGGGTGGCATCCGCCTACGGGCGGATGTGTGGGCGCGAGCCCCTCGTCATTTGTTGGATGGGTGGGGCTACGCTGGGCTGTTAGAACGTTGGGGATGGCGCGAGGGGAACCTTATCCGGTTTTAATGCCGTTTGTGAATCGTCAGCCATGCGGACATTGCCATAAGCTGTGCCATGGCCTCCGATCATAACCGCACGCGGACGCAGCGTGGAACGGTTTGGCGAGTCGCGGCATAAAAAAACGGCCGAGTTCGTTTTTCGAACTCGGGCCGTTTGATTTGTGACGGTGACTGGACCGTGCTGATTGGATCGTACCATCACGCGTGGATTGCAGGCCACGCTGCAACTCGTTATCGCCAGGACACGGCAGCGCAGCGCGCCGGCCAGTCCGTGGCATGCGTTTGGATCCGAGCGGTTTCAGGTCTCGGTGGTGTTCGAACCAATGCACGTCAATCGGTGCCGAGGCGGCGCCACGGCAGGACGGCAACGCCAAGTGCGGTCTAGCCTTTCTGTTGCGCTTGTGCTTGTGCCTGAGCCGCTTGGGCAGCCTGAACCTGTGGGCGGAGGCGTTTTTGGATGTCGGTTTCCAAGACGCCGAAAATCGCCTCATGCCGCTGGACCGAGGCGGACAGTGCGGCCAGCAAACGCTTGGCCGTAAAGAAGTTCACGATAATTCGTTGCTTGACATTAATCGGGTCGCGCGGAATTCCGACCGGTTGCGGGTTCAACGCGAAATCGATAATCAGCTCTTCAGGAGTTCCGGTCACGCGGCAGAAATTCGCGTAACAGGCAATGGCGTGGTCGTCCTTGACCTGCAACTGAATAGGTTGCCGTTGCTGCCGTTCACCGCCACCCTCCGCCTTCGCGGCTTCCTGTGCTTCCTCGGGTTTCTTTACGTCGTCGGCCATACAGAATCTCCTTCTTGCTGGGATCCAGCGTGTCAAAACAAAACAGTTCGCGCGTCAACGCTACGAAATTCAGAACTTGCGCAACACAAGTCCGTGAACCACCGCGACATCGCGGTTTGGTGAAAGGTTTGAGTTATTCAAATAGGGAGTCCTCGTCTCGACAAAAAAGACGCGCACGGCGCACATGTGTGGCAGGCCACATTCGCGGCGCGCGTTCAACACGGGTCGGTTCATCGTGAGTTTGCTATAGTTCAAAACGAAACGTTCTGGTGATCAGTCGGTAGAGGCGGCGCCCCAGTGGTTGCCACCCGGTGTACAGCTTGGCCTTACCACGCATGCCCAGTTGCAGCGTCGAATCGATTTTGGGCAGCGGGGCGATTGCGGGATAGGACGTACTGAGCGGCCGCGTCACGCCCGATCGATCCGTCACGGAGTCCAAGTCTCCACCCGCGACGGTCGCGAGTCCGATCGGCGTCTCCTTCAACTCTTCCAACGCAACGCGCTCGATCGTCGAGCGAAACGTCTTGCCGGGCAGGGAGTCGAGCATGAGGGTGACGGGAACACCACCCTGTTTGGCCTGTTGTCGTTTCGTCATTGCCGCGACGACGAGGTCAATATCTGCTTGATCGACAATGATTTCGGCAACCATCTGGTTGGGATCTCCGACCTGGCAGATCTGATCACTCGCGGCGAAATGGGCGCCGATATTGCGGGGCTCGAGGGCGCCGCCATTCCAGCTGGGCAGCTGGTCTCGTTGCGTGGCATGGTCGGTCTTATCCACGGCGGGGAGTACCGTCCCCGCAACGGGGGTCACGACAATCAGCTTATCGAGTTCTGCTTTCTTTTGGTCGAGCACTTCCAGAAGTGCATCGCGTTGTGCGACAAGTTCATTCATATGGAGGCCGGCACTTTCGTCGATTCGCTGTTGTTGTCGCAAGCCTTCGATCTGTGCGTCGACCTCGTGCAACTGTCCCTCAAGCCGAACCACGCTAAGTTCCAAGTCTGGATTGCCCAGACGTGCCAGAACGTCGCCTTGTTTGACGTTTTGGCCGGGCCGTGCCAGCGCCTGTTGCAGTTCTCCATCGACGGCGGCGTAGATGGTCGCGGCGTCGCGGGGTTTGACATCAAATGTGCAACTGACATGGAAAGGCAGTGGCAAGAACACGATGATTGCCACCAAGGAAGCCAAGACGGCAAGCGACGCGATCACCCGGTGACGTTTCACTTTGTGCATTCTCCCTGGCAAATAGAAAAACTGAATCAGTTGCCACAGTGGTTGAACGACCAGGCCAAAGAAGCCCAGCGCGCCGACGAGGGCACCGATCACCTTCAGCCCGTAAGGTTCCAAGACCTTGATCAGAAAGAACATGATGGAAAACACGATGAGCCACCGGTATAAGACCGCGGCCACCGTGTACAGGCCAAACAGAAAGTGATGGCTTTGTGGTAAGAATGGGTTTTCCTGCTGCTCGATTCCGAGACACAGACCGACCATGAACCGCTTGAGCACTTCGGTGGCTTTTTGCCGAAGGTTTGGGATCTCGATGAGGTCCATCAGGATGTAATATCCATCGAATCGGAGTAACGGATTGCCGTTGAACAAAAGCGTACTGACCGAGCAAATGAACATGACACTGAGGCAGACCTGGTTGATCACGGCGGTCCGGTCGGTAAACCACCAGATATACGTGGCGATGGATGCGAGGACCATCTCGACATACATGCCGGCGGCGCCAATAAAGGCGCGATGGAATTTGCTGGGCAGCATCCATGAATCGGACACGTTACAGTACAAGGCGGGTGTGAACACCAGCAGCATAAAGCCCATTTCATGGCACTCGCCGCCAAAGTGTTTACACGAGAGACCATGACCAAACTCATGCATAACCTTGGCAATCGCCATGGCGATTGCCATGACGAGCCAATTCTGCCAGTTCCCGAAGAACTGGTGGAAACTCGGCAGCCGCGCATGAAAAACGTCGAATTGAACCGTGATCAACAGCAACGCGCTGAGCGCGAACAGCAGGTTGATCAGTATCGCCGGTTTCGTGAAGAACCACCAAGTGAACGGATAGACTCGGTTCAGAATCTTCTCCGGATCGATGCCCCGCCAGCGCAGCGCGAAGATATTGGAGAACCAGGCGAGCAGTTCCTTGCGTTTCTTTTCACCGCGCCGTTTACACAACTGGTGCCCCTGACCGATCGCATCGGCGACCACCAGGCCACTACGATGCAGCATGCCAACGAACTGCTGCAAGTCCTGATACGTGATTTTTTGTGGCGTGAACTCCTGTTCGAATTGCTCCTTGATCAGCTCAAGGCTCGTATTGCCATCCAGCATGCAGAGAATTGCGTATTCTTCTTCGTGGAACCGATAATAATTCAAACCGATCGGTTCCTTGACGACCCAGTAGGAGCGGCCATGATAGCGATGTTGCCGCGCGGTGAGGTCGGGCCGCATGCGCAATGTCAGCGAGCGAGACGCGCTGCTTACCAGACTGTCAGCAAGGGTCGCCATGATCGTGGGGTCTCATCGGGAACGCCGCGTAATGGGGCGGCGTGTCAGGAACGGTGTTTCTTGTGCGGACGGGTTTCAGTTCTCACTGGAATAGAATCGTGATTTTCGCCTTCCGGCCGGGTAGCACAAGCCAACGGCCGTCAGGTGTTCTGGGGTTGTCGAATTCGGCATAGACGAGGAAGTCCCCGCCTGCGTCCACGACCCGACTGGCAAATGTAATGCGTGTCTGGACCTTATCGACGCCATGGGGAGTGTCGACCTCAATGATGATCGGCCGCCCTTCAACTTGTGCCGGATCATACGTTTCGGCGTCGAGCAGTCCTTCGACGCGGAGACGATCCATGCGCACGACACGGTAGATCGGGTCGCCCGCCTGGACCCATTCGCCCGGGTCGTGCATCCGTTTCACGACGACGCCATCAAGGGGCGATTCGACGTGGCGTCGTTTGATTTCATTTTCGACGGCTCTCAACTGGGCCGCGCGCACGTCTCTCGTGAGTTGATTGACACGCACTTCAACTTCCGCGTTGACGGCCTCGTAGATGGAACGTTCATGGGTAAGTTTCTTGCGGCGCAGTTCGAAGTCGCTGATCGAATCAGCGGCCCGCTGCCGCATTTTCAGCGATTCTTTATATTCACCCTCGGCGACTCCCACGGTGGCCTGGGCGGCTTTCAGATTGGCATCGCTTTCCGCTTGGGCGGCGGCGACCTTAAGTTGGTTCTCCGCGATCAAGCGGCGTACTTCCGCGTCGGAATCATCGATACGGCCTAGAAGATCGCCTTTTTTCACGAGTTGTCCCAGTTTGGCGGTCAATTCCGTCAGCGTGCCTGGCTCGCGCGCCGGCACGTTCACGTCATCAATCAAGGCAACGATGAAACCGGACAACCGGACCTCCGTGGCGTCGGATGGCGCCTGCGCGGGCACGGTTTGAGGGCTCGACAGCGTCAGTGTCGTGGCGAGGAAAAACGACGTCATCACCATGATTTACACACTCCCACAAGTTCATTAGTTTCATGCAGTCAATAGTACGCAGCGGCCGTCGCGCGGTTCGAGTCAGAACAACAAGTGTTTCTGGATCCACTCGATCGCTTCGTGGAACCACTGATACCCGATCGAGCACCGTCCGCACGCGACCTTGGCGGTCACGGTTGTGCCAGGGCGAGGCTGGTACAGGTCCTTACGTTCTATATCGACGAGGATCTTCACGGTCGGCCCTTCTTGGCCTTTGACCTGGGTGATCCCATAGATTTCCTTGATGGTGCCCTGTTTCTTGTTCCGTGGGTCCGTGGCGAGAATATATGTGACCGGCAAATCCGCACTGGGATCGGTTTTTCGAATGCGCTGACGTGCCTGTGTGAGGTGTCCCATGCGGCGCTCCGGCATGGCCAGCTCGATTTCCCAGGGCCCGTTGGGATCCGCCACGGTCATGACCCGCTGTCCGGCGATGACCGGCCGATGCAACAGCGATTGCTCAGCATCCCACGGCAGGAGCACCTCGCCGGCGGACGGGCTCTTCACGGTGAGTCTCGATCGTTTTTTCTGGATCAAATCAAGCTGCCGCCGCAAGCTCTTTTCACGCTCGCGAAGCTGGAGGCGTTCGCCGGCGAGCTGCACCGCCTGCGCTTCTGTCAAGTTGCCCTTCATGGCCGCCTGCCGCAGGCCCGCCAAACGCTCGCTTGTTTCGCTAAGTTGACCAAGGATCTTTTCCCACTCCTGGTCCAACTCGGGATTCTCCAGTGTGAGCAGGGTCTGGCCTTCTTGAACTTGATCACCGTCGCGGACCTTGATGTCCTTGATGGTTCCATTGATGTCGAAGAAGACCTCCCGACGATTTACTGGTTGCAGCGTGCCGTCCCCTTTCAGCTCGAATGTCGTGGGGACCACGAACAGCGCGACGATCACCGCCACGATCGCAGCACCGATCGACAGCGTCTTGGGCAGATTACGGGCCTTGACCAGCACGGTCGACTGGCCAATGGCCTTCCAGACCGGCATGAGAAACACGCTCTGATAGTCGATCGCGTTCGCCAGCGCCCGGGTACCGTGCTCGTAGACCAAATCAAGCCGCGGTTCAATAATGTCGCGCGGCAAATCAGTCTCGATCTGCTCAACAATCAGCGCACCAATGATCTCGCGTTCGATCGGCACCTCGCCGACCAGTTCCGCGTTGCCGCGCGCGTGTGCCGCCTCGTCTTGATCGCCCGGCTTACGCAACGGGAGGACCACGACACTCTTGGCATACGATTCCTCGACGTACGCATCGAGCGCTTCTTCAATTTGCGGCGGCAGATCCTCGGTCGAGCCCTCATACCATAAGGCCTCGCCCGTGGCCACGACGCGCGTGGCAACGTGCCCCAGTGCCGCAACGATATTGGATCGGTTTTCGATCGTATCTTGCCCGCTGATGGACTCGATCTTGCAGACGCGTCCGCGCTTGATCGCAACGCTGACACGGTCACAGCCGATCAGGCGTCGTCCTTCGTTCACGATCGTGTATGCCGTTTCACGCACGTCGAGCGTTTCATGGACCATGCGCGCGAACTGATCCGCTTGGGCCCACAGTGAATGACGGTCACTAAAGTGCTTCAGACGGCGCGACTTGAGCCATTCACCCGCCAGCTCACACATCTGTACAAGGAACCGGAGATAGCCACGTTGCGTGGCCGGTTGCGAATCCGGCCGCTGAAACACCTCGATCACGCCCTCGACACTACCGTCCATGGTCAACGGCGCCAGGACCAACAGGTAACGCGTGGGGTTGCCGATGCTGGCATCGCCTTCCGCGCCGGACAGTGGTGGGACAAGCTGGGCTTCTCCGCCACGGATCATGTGGCCGAGCAGACGCAAATGACGCACGGCCTCGTCGGATTCGGGGTCAAGCAGCGTGTCGCTCAAATTGATCTGATAGGTTAGTTCCGGCCGCCGTGATTCACCGAGCAACCAGACGGCACCGCCGACCGCTGCCAGGGCCGACACAACACGCTGCATGAACGCCGCATAATAGTCCGTCGGCGCGACATCGCTCTTGGATAATTGCGCGATTTCGGCAACCAGGCTGCGGATCTGCTGCTTGGTTTGTTCGACCGTTTGCGAGTTAATTGACGATTGCTCTGATGACATGGATTCGCGCGCCCGGTTAAAAAGACTGACAAACTGTAACAAAGACACTCGCGCACGGTATTTCACCGCAGCCCCAACGGGCGCGGGGAAATCGATCGCCCATCGTCGACACGAGGTGCTGTCGCACGTCCCAAGGTTCCTGGTTAACCCGGATTATTCATGAGCGATCTGCTGCGGCGCCGTAAGTCGGCCACCTGCTTCG
>CAZSOG010000241.1:0-7075 GCA_964607555.1 uncultured Pirellulaceae bacterium
CTGCGGAACAAGGGCGTACTCCCTTGTGGGTTGCGGGCCTCCCGCATTAGGATTTGGTACGCATGATGCCGACCGACGGCCGTCAGCCGCGTGTGATTGCCTGCCTGCATGGTCGGCAGGGAACCAGCAACGCCGCCTCCTGGATGCCCGACAGCGGGCACATTGCATTCGTGAACCATACGCACGGATTGCCCGCCAGAATTGCTTCCGTGGCGCCGGTGCGTTACTTTGGAGAGCTGGAAGGTACGCGCACAAGATCGGGCGGTTTGCCGCCGTCGTACATTCGAAATCGAAAGGAACAACACGATGAAGAAACAGAGTATCTGGATCAGTCTGGTTTTGGTGGCCATGATCGGTCTCTCGGTGTCGGCCCAGCAAACGAAGAGGAAGCAATCAGCAAGCCGGCAGTCGAGAAAAGGACAAGCGACCAAGCGGCAAGCCAAGAAGAGCGTGCCGCCAGGGACGCCCGCCTTCGCCGGGGCCCGCACCGAGCTCTATAAGACCGTTGGCGACGTGAAACTGTATCTTCACATCGTGACGCCCGAAGGTTTTAAAGCCTCGGACAAGCGTCCAGCGATCGTCTTCTTCTTCGGGGGCGGATGGAATGGTGGCTCGCCGAAGCAGTTCGAGCACCACTGTTGCCACTTGGCCGAGCGCGGGATGGTGGCCATGGCCGCCGACTATCGAGTGAAGAGCCGTAACGGCACGTCGCCGCGCGAGTGCGTTCAGGATGGCAAGTCGGCGATCCGCTGGGTGCGCACGAATGCCGCGCGGCTGGGGATCGATCCCGAGCGGATCGCTGCCGGTGGTGGTTCGGCCGGTGGACACGTGGCTGCCGCGACCGGCACCGTCGCTGGACTCAACGAACCCGGCGAGGACACGTCGGTCAGCGCCAAACCAAACGCGTTGGTGCTCTTTAACCCGGTCTATGATAATGGTCCCGACGGCTACGGGTATGATCGCGTGAAAGATTATTACAAGGAGATCTCACCGATCGACAACATCAAGCCGGGCGTGCCGCCGACGATCGTCTTCCTGGGCACCAAAGACAAGCTGATTCCCGTCGCCACGGCCCAAAAATTCGAAGCCCGAATGAAAGCCGCCGGTAACCGCTGTGAAACCCATTTTTACGAAGGCCAGGGTCATGGCTTCTTCAACTACGGCCGAAGCGGTAACCGTTACTACGACGAGACGGTCAAGGAAATGGACAAGTTCCTTGGCTCGCTTGGCTACATCAAGTGATGCGCTACCGCGCCTAATGCGGGTGGCCCGCAACCCACAAGGGAGTACGCCCTCCTTCGGCCGCGCTCCCGCCCGTCGCTTGGAAACAGACGCACATGTGGCAGTCCAAGAATCTAGCGAGGCGTTGCCGCCAACCAACTGACGGACCCTCACGCGGTAGCAGCCGTGGGTCCGACCGTGTTCGGGGTGCCAGGTAACGATGGACTTCCTTGCCGGTCGGCATCCCGTCCACAACCTACGCGTAGTTCGATGCGAAACACTTGACTCAAGTTTGCCGACTCTTATGTCCCGTAAATGGTAGCCGTTCACGACATCTGCTATCAAGGAACACTAATCTTCACTGATCAACACTAATGATACCGCCCTGGGAAGTTTGCAATACGCAACATAAATCCGGCAGGTCGTGGAAAAGTCGAAGGCATTTCAAGATGAGGTTTTCCGATATTAGCGCGAATTAGCGTCGATTAGTGTTCTTTTTCTCTTGGTCCGTGAACGGTTACCGTTTTCATTGATTTATTGCGCGCCGGTGGCTGCCGAGAAGGGAGCGAGCGATGAAGGAACTAATCCATGGTACAACCTTGCCGACCGTGCGGATGACGCACCTGTCGAGTGCGCGGCGTGAACTGCTGCCGCTGGCTTTCGGTGAGTTTCTCGACACCGCGGCGACGGCCACGGCACGGGCTACGTTTTACAATACGCGCCCCGCGCAACAAGCAGCGGTCGAGACCGTTCACCGTGACCTGTTCGCGCTGGACCGTGGCATTTACACGGCCGCATTGCTGCTGCCGGGCGTGACCGACTTCAGCCGACAGATCGGTGTTGTGCGACTGCTGCGCGCGACACGGGCCGACGGCCTGCTGTCGCCGGAGCAAGAGGGCGCGGCCGTACGCGCGTTGCTGCGGTTGCTGCCGCCTCAGCGGTTGCTCAAGATGTTCGGCATGCTGCGTACCGAGCGAATCAATAACGCACGTACGCGACGGCTGATCCTGTCCACGCTGTTGGGAACCGGCAGCCTCGAGTTCTGGGCAGTCAAGTACCGCCGCAAACTGGCGACGGTCTTGACTCATGCCTGGGGACGACGGACGGCGAGCATCGTGCGCGCTGTGCTGGCCAAGCCGGCCTGTGACCGGACCGGAAAGGAGCGGCGGATTGTCCAGCGGCACCTGTATCGGTACGTGACCGGCGATGACCATGATCGAGTGGCGCAATGCGTGCGCTTCATCCTCGGTGACGAGGATGGCCTGACGCTGCGTCGCCTGGCGGCGTACCGAGACGCCAAGTGCGACCTGGCAATCGGTCGCGTGCTGCCGTACGAGACCCTGGAGGGTCTGCGTGGGCGGTACCACCGCGACAAGACCAGTGCCGACGTGTTGGTGCTGACCAGGTCACAGTTGACCGCCGGTCAACAGATCGGCTTGCAGCGTAAGGCCGCCGAGTCGGACGTCGTGGTCGAGTTCGACGCGGCCAGATTCGACGCCGTTCGCCTGTACGTTTACGCCTACGAAATGGGGTTGTCCGACGCGATTCGTGACGAGCTGCTCCGCAAGGCGCGGGCCACGGCCGAGCGTCTGCCGGTACGGTTCGAGCACGCCGGCATCCTGGTGGACGTTTCGGCGTCGATGGTGGGTCACGAAACGCAGGCCCGGCGGCCGATCGCGGTCGCCCTCGCCCTGCGCGACCTGCTGGCCGCGACGGCCGAGCAGACAACGATCGCCACCAGTGACGGACGCGTGGCTCCAGTTGCCGAGTTGATCGAGCCGGCGGGCGATACGTCGCTGGCGGCTGGTTTGATCGGCCTGCTGCGGCGCGCGCCGGACGTCGTGTTCGTATTGACCGACGGCTACGAGAACGCGCCGGCCGGCCGGTTTGCCGAGGTGGTTCGGGCCGTGCGGCGGATTGGCATCGAGACGCCGATCCACCAGCTTTCGCCGGTGCTCGCGGCCGAGACGCGTGGTATCCGTTCGCTCAGCGCGGCGGTGCCGGGGCTCCCGGTCAGCAAGCCGGAGGCGATCGGGCTGGGATTGCTCAAGGCCATGTTCCAAACCGACGTCGATCGTGGCGTGGCGGCGTTGGTGAACATGGTCCGTCCGGCCATCGAGGCGGCTGGACTGCCGGTCGAGGACCGGCCGAAAGTCGGTCGCGAGCTACCGGTCGGATAACGATAGCCCGCTCCCGTTGGGCATTTGATCCAACGGGAGCGTGGCTTTCCCGAAGATATTCGGAAGCATGATGCGCGATGCATCGAGGAGATATATCATGATGTTCCGTAGCCAAACGAAGACGACGCGCGTGGCGGACGTGTTGCGTGGTTGCACGCCCGGCCGCATCCAGAGTGTCGGCTACATGCAGGTCATTCCGCTGGTGAGTGATCTGTCGGACAATCGCTTCGTCTCGCCAATCGAGGGCAAGGCCGAGGTGTTCACGACCCACTATGGCACGCTTGGGTTCCGCAACACGAGCGGTTCCGTCTTGATCGTGCCCTGCCATGCCGGCTACGTGGTGAAGCAGGCCGCGCAGGACCATGCCATGGCGCATGCCGGCGTGGTTCGGTCGGCCGGCCAACGCTCGTTCGACACGGCGATGTGCATCCAGCAGTCGCAGGGTGGTTTCATCCAGCGCGGCGCGTACCGGATGCTCATCCTCCCGCACGCGCTGCGGGAGCCCGCTCTGGAAGTGCGAAACGAAAAGAGCTACGACAAGCTCTGGAATGCCATCTCCGTGTTCAACCGGGAGATGGGGGTCCGGGGCAACAGTCACTTGGAGTTCTTTCTCAAGCAGTTCCGCAAGGAGCTGGATGAGTTCGTCGCCGAGTTCGAGTGCGTGCCGCGGCAGATCGGCGCGATCATCCTGGTCGACGATCAGGTGGTCGGCGTCGAGCGTGCGCCGTCGCATGCCTACTGGCAGAGCGTCTGGCCGTGCCTGGTGCGGGAGTGCTACGGCTCGCTGGCGATTCGTGTTGCCCGGCGCAAGGGCACGCATGCCGCGGCGCCGGTCTCCCGTACACCACTGCCCGACGACGTCGGCTCGCTTGAGGAACTGGAGTCGGTGATCGCCGACATCGCCCGCCAGGAAGACGAGCGTGCCAAGGCGACCGTGCGCGGGCTGCTCGACGAGAAGCTGCAACTCACGTGCGACGAGTCCACGGCCGGCCTGTCGGTCGAGACGGTTCAGGCGGGTCGGTTCACCGGCCAAGTGATCCGCGACGGCACGCGCGTCGTCTACGCCTCATTGCCGACCACTAAGAGGTGGCTCGCCGATAACAAGTGGCAGACGGCCAAGCCGTTTGCCATTTGAGCGGTGAGCACGAGGATTTGCAACCGTCCACGGCCTTTGGCCGTGGACGGTTGCTCTTAATCCTGGAACCTGTCCCAATCCCTGGGTTCAAACACGTACGATGGACGTCCACGTCCGTCGCGGAAGCGGATAATCACGCTGCAGAAACAGTCTTGTGACAGGCTCTAAGAGCCAAGACGCCGTTCATGGCCAAAGGCCGTGAACGGCTACAAGAAAGACAACCACGAAATCCACGAACAAACACGAACTGCTGAGAACAAGGGTAACTGCTCACGGACCAGAAGAAAAAGAACACTAATCGACGCTGATTCTCGCTAATATCGGAGAACCTCTTCTTGAAGTGCCTTCAACTTTTCCACGACCTGCCGGATTCATGTTGAGTGTCGTAGACTTTCCAGGACGGCATCATTAGTGTTGATCAGTGAAGATTAGTGTTCCTTGATAACCGGTGTCGTAAACGGCTACGAAGAGGGAAAAGAGCACCACGTTGCAACGATGCTCTTCCGTACTCACAATCAACGCGTGGTGAGTCAGTCAAGGGACGGCTCTACCTTGACCAATAGGTCCGCGTTCGCGACCCACAACGCAAAGTAGGGTGCTTTCGCGCCGCGCTGCTGTAACATGATGAGAAACGGCTTGTCGAACACCATCATATGTTCCGGAGGTGGTGGCTCGGCACGCCTGGAGCAACCGAAAGCAATGTGTGCCTCCGATCGCAGACGTACGCCTTTTTCATCGAACTGGAAACGCGTGTTTTGCAGGGCGCTGACCACGATGAGGTCCGGCGCGATCGCCGGATTGTGTACGAGAAGCTTTTTGCGAATCAGTTCACCGTACTCGCGAGTTATGTCGAAATTCAATTTCGGGATTTTCAGAACGTCGCCGGGTAGTGGAACGATCGGCGCCGCGTTCCTCACACGCTCGCGTACGCCTTTGATCGTTTCGGCGAGCGTCGCAGCAGGCTCCGTTTTGGCGAGGATCAGCTGATCCTGCTCACTCTTGGTCTTGAGCGCAATGATGAAGTCATTCGCATTCTGGTAATCGAGTATATCGAGTTGTTTGCGCATCGCGGCGTGGCCACGTTTGGGCTGTTTCCCAATCCCAAAACACGGCGTCTCCCGGCCCGCGAATCGAAGCGGTGCTGCAATGCGTTCGAAAGGTATTGAAAACTCGAGGTTCTTGAACAAGTAAGCGTAAGCCACGATGTCCTGGGGCCGAGGCGTAAGTGCGGGCGAAGGAATAAGCCGAGGCCGTGCCTGGCCATGGAACTTGTGTATCAGTTCCGTCTCGATTCGCGCATGGATCCCGTCTTTCACGAAACCCGCCAAGGCCACATACGAGTTGTCGGCAATGTCCTTTTTTGTGAACGACTTCTTGTTCAGGATCTTCACCATTGCCGGTTCGTCGCGAAAATGAAGATCTTCACCGACGAGCACGCATGCCTCATTCCATGCCAACTGAAAACTACCACACCACAGAACATTCGTGCCTTCGATGATCGGCGTTCCCAAATGTGGGGTCACGGTCGTGCGCGGCAAGTCGGAGGCATCCGCCACGAGCAGCTTGTCGTCTGAGAAGACATCGTCGTGAGACGTAAGAATCGCCGGGACACCGACCGCCACTAGGATGACCAGGGCCAAGCCGAGACTGGCAACCTTGATCGACTTCCGCAGGACGGTTGACATGGCTGACCCTCCTGACAAGAGGTGCCGCCGAATAAACGAACCACGACGACATGTGCACGGCTGAGCGGGACGGACGAGTACGTTCCACACCTGGAACTGAATGTACACCGTGACGTCGGAATCGTCAATCAGCGAGGTTGGTTGCCGCGCGGGCGACACGCGGGTGCCGACGCATTGCGCAACCGGCAAACCGTTGACCAACAGAGTCTCCGGCCGTACAGGGAAGACGGGTGAGTGAGAGTAAGAGTAATAGATTCTTAGGCTGAAGGATGCGCGCGCCGTGCGCGCATGTTTTTTGGCCGAGACCTTTCCCGACAAACCCTCCAGCATTGCGGGCGAAGCCCGCGTCATGATGTCTGGGTTTTCCGTTTTTTCCGCAAGGCTACGTGCCGGTTGACAGCTCCTGTCGCCGCTAACGGGGCTTAGACGATTATGGGGCAACACGCTATCCAGGGGCTTGCGCCCCTGGCTACATCCTGTCGCCCGCCTTTGGCGGACTGGTGTTGGACGACAAAAAGTCTTATGCCCATGGTATGTTGATCCGGCGTTGGTGGTCTGGACTTGGGCGGGGCCGGAAGAGCCATCCTCACTTTGGGCGGCTTTTCGAAGACTGGAGTGTCTGTTTTTTCAAAGATTCGTGCCCACACATCCGCTAAAGGCGGATGCCACACCGCTTGGGTTGCGGCCGAAGGCCGCGTTAGAGACCTTATGGGCCGAAATTCGTTGCACTTGAGTCAAGTTTTTGCATCGAGAACCACGCATGGGTTGTGGACGGGGTGCCGACGGACAAGGATGTCCATCGTACACGGCACCCCGAACACGGCGGTCCCAAAGGCCGCGATCGCCCGGGATCC
>CAZSOG010000242.1:0-7063 GCA_964607555.1 uncultured Pirellulaceae bacterium
CTGTTTGGCACATTTGGCCATCGTCAGCGCTGCACGTACATGTCTTGGCGCTCGGGCGGCACTCGCCTTTGGCGAGTGTTCGGTGCACAACGTCAAATTGGTTCCAGCTGCAACACTGGCATAGCCTGCCACCTGGATTCATTAGTGTCATCGGTGGTCAGTCGGAGTACAACGTCGTCGGGCGCGCGGGCCGCTGCCCATTATCGTGTCGTTCGATTCTGTTTTGTCGCCCGTTCAGCGAAATACTATTGTAGCGTAGTCACGGCGGACTCGAGTATCAGAGGAGATAGCACTTGATGACCCGAGGTCCCGGTCGACTCGACAACAAATGGGTTTCATGTGTTTCGCCCGAACAATCAATGCGTAAGGTAGCGCGGCGGATCTTGGATGCGCGGCTGCGGTCGGTTGCGTATTGGTTACCATGTGCGGCGGAACGATGCGATGATGATGTCGAATACGTGCATCAATTACGCGTGTCCAGCCGCCGTGCCGCGGCGGCGCTGCGCATGTTCCGCCCGCTGATCGACAAGTCGACCACGCGCGCTATGCGGAGCATCTTGCGTCAAGTGCGTAACGTGGCCGGCGCGGCACGTGATCTTGATGTGATGCGCGAACAGTTCGAACGGCATCGCATGGGGGTCGCGGACGATATCGCCGGCAAGTGGCTGTGCGAGGTCGATCGCCGCCGCACGATCGCTCAACAAGCGATTGTCGATCTATATAAACAGATGCCGGTCGAAGCATTCGATCGGCATGTTGACCATCTGCTGCACCTGGTGGGAACGCGAAACAAGCGATTGGCCAAGCGGCGTTTTGGCGAGCAAGTAGATCGGGATTTCAAGGCGGTGCTCGGAGAGTTCTTTACGGCATTCGCCCAGGATCTGTCGGATGCCGGAACCTTGCATCAGCTGCGGATCCAAGCCAAGAAGGTGCGTTATACGATCGAGCTGGTGGAGGTGGCCTATCCGGCCTGTCTCCGGCGTCGCCTGTATCCACGGATTGTCGCGATTCAGGATGTATTGGGAACGGCCAATGACCACGCGACCGCGCGCGAGATTTTCGATGGCTGGTCCGAAAAGACCGATGATCCGGTACTCCGGGCGTTTCTACAAGGACAGGGCGTCGTGGCGGCGAAAGCGTGTGTCGACCTGCGTCACGCATTCCTGTTGACGTGGACCCCGCGTGCCGTCGCCCAGCTGTGCCGGCGTTTTCACAAGTGTGCTGGGTTTTGTCAATAACCCGCGTCCATTGTGGCTACTCCTAATCATAATCTTGATCATAACGCGGGCTTCGCCCGCAACCCGGCCACAAAACATGCGCGCACGGTGCGCGCATCCTGCAGCCTAAGAATCTAATTCCTGACAACGCCACCGACTAGACTCGACCCAAAACTTGACTCAGGATCATCAAATTTCCGCCCATAAGGTTTCTAATCCTGATCGACAGGACATGTCACGTTGCGCGACGACGCTCCCGATTCATGGGAGCGGAATATCTCACTTGAGATTGCCTCATTTGCGCTGCGCGCCTCACCAGCGAAGGCCGGAAGAAGAGTAAGAGTAAGATTAAGATTAAGAGTAAGAGTAAGATTAAGATTAAGAGCGAGGGTGAGGAATTGGGTGGGTCAGGCGACGCGGGCGAGGACGTACGGGCCCTTGGGGATTACGGCGATGGTCGCATCGGGACCGGACCGAATGATGGCCTGCCGCACGGCTTGTTCGACAGTGGGCGCGCTGGCGACAAACAAGCCGTTCAAGACCTCGGGGGCCAACCCGTCACTCACCATGATCACATGCGCCTTGCGCCGCACTTTGGCCAGTTCCTCGAGCTGCCACTGGTCCATGGCAAAATAAGTGCCATTCTGGATCCGCTCCATGAACACATCGAGATCCGCGTGATCGTCGAAAATCTGTTGGAACGGCGCACTGCCGATGCCCTCGGAGAGACTCGACGCGATAATGATCGTCCCATCTTGTTTCACGATGGGGAGTGCCCCAACCATCCCCTTGATCGATTGATAGAAGGTGGTGTCCAACGGATAACCCGCCCCGCTGGTCACGACAATGTCGACCGGGGCAGCGACGGAATCAGCGACTACTTTTTCGACGAAGCGGACCCCTTCAAGAAATGCCGATTCCATGTCGCCCGCGACGACCTTCAGCGGGTGCCGATGGTCGTCCATCACGACGTTGACGATGAAGTCGCAACCGGCCTTTCGGCCGATCCAGGTGTTCTCCTCGTGCACGGGATTGCCTGCCAGAATCCCGCAGTCGGCGTTCGGGTGTTCCAGGAATCGAGGGCTGTGCCATGCCTTGACCGTATCGAGGGCGGCGATCCCCGGACAGATCAGCTTGCGGCCACCCGAGTAGCCAGCCATCAAATGCGGCTCGATCAGGCCGGTCGTGATCTTCAAGTCGGCTTCCACGTAGCGCGAATCAATCCAGATCGGCACACCGCGCGGGCTTTCGCCCAAAAATGTGTGCTCGGCCTGAACTTGACCACGGTGGTTTTCGATCCGATAGTTGTCCACGATCGACTGGCCAACCATCTCGACCAACTCGTCCCCTTCGTTCGGGCGATGCAGGCCCGTGGCCACCAGAATCACGATGTCGGACCTGGCGATACCAGCGGACTCGAGGGACTGAAGCACCGGCGGCAGGAGCAGCGCATTGGGTACCGGCCGCGTGATGTCACTGATCACGACGCATGCGGTGCGGCAGCCGGCCGCAAGCTGCGGCAAACTGGACGTGCCGTTGGGAGCATCCAACGCGTGCCGCAACGCCCCTCCGGGGTCCGCCAATGGCGCGGCGGGCTTGTAAGCAAGTGTCCGAACTACCCGATCGTCCGGTAAGTCGACCGGTAGCTTACCGCGTCCATACTCCAGACTGACCTGCATGGCATACGCCCCCTAGCTTTCGGCCTCTTCTTCCTCTTGCTTCTTCACCTTCTTCTTCTTCTTGAGCGCTACCTTCTGGACGCGCACTTTGGGCAGTCCGAGTACCGGGTCTCCCTCGTTCCAACGTTCCGCCTGCTGCAACTTCGCAATTCGCTCGGGACGTGTCAACACGTTCCGCGTACGGATCATTCCCGCGCGAACCTTGAGACTCTTGTCAATTGTCATCCCGTCAACTCCTTAGCCCGGACACCACCACCAAGGGGCCCGCGGCCCCAGTGGCAAAACGACCGAATTGATAGACAATCCAAATGAGGAACTACGTAGTATAGTGGGTCCAACGCGATGGAGCAACGTCCCAACGACGTGAATAAACGGTCCGCGACCGGCGTCCCAGGTTCGCGATCGGAACAGCCAGCGGTTGGCTGAAAGCCATGACCAACCTCGACGGCGGCAGAAAGCCGATACCGATCCAGCCACCCTCGCGAGGCTGTCAACTCCAACTTATCGACACGCCAGCGACTGTCACGAAACTGCTTCGGCAGCACGTTTACCCGCCGCTTCGACGGACGTGGACGTCCGTTCTACATGAATGCAACAGAGTTTTGGGACAGGTCGTTGGAATTCACGCGACCGGGGGGTTCGCGGTTTCACTACTCGTCGTCCTGTTCCACCGCGCGGATCATGGCCAGGAACGCAGCGACCGTTTTGGGTCGATCGCCCGGTTGGGGCTGGATACAGCGCATGATCGCCTTGGCTAGCGTCCGGTTGAGCGTCGATCGGTACTTGAGGATATCGCGCGGCGGCTGGGTGTCGTGGGCCAGTGCCGCCTTGCCCGACGTTTCGATGACCGGCCACGGAAACTCGTAGGTGCAGATCTGATAAGCGGAGACGCCCATCGCGAAGATATCGAGCCGCTGATCGGTCCAACGCCGCCGGACGACTTCCGGGGCCATGTACAGCGGCGTGCCGGTCCGGTTGCCCGGTTGCATGAAATCGCGACGCGCTGGCAGGGTCAGGCCGAAATCGATCAGTTTCAGATCACCGGTCGCCGTTTCGTAGATGAAGTTACGCGGACACACATCGCGGTGGATGAAGTCATGACCATGGACATGGTGCAGGGCTTCGGCCATTTGCCGGACCAGACGGGCGCGATGGCCTTCAATAATGGGATCGTGGCGGCGGAGCAGCGCCTGCAGTCCGGGCCCGTCGACAAACTCCATCACAATGAACGGTGTATTGTCGGTTGTGATCCCATGTTCGTAGGTCTCGACCACCAGCGGGTGGCCGTTGAGCGCCATGGCAATCTCGCCCTCGCAAGGCTTGTCGAGCTCCTTGAAGCGTCCCTCGAACGCCGCGACTTTTTCACGATCCGCGATTTTCAGCCCAACAATCTCGTCGGTCTTGCGATCGCGGGCCTTGTAGAACTTGGACATCGTCCCGGAAACGGCCTTGCGCAGTATCTCAAACCGCGCGCGAATGTCGACGCGATCGCTCTGAAACATGGCCTGAAAACGATCGAGAATGCCCATGATTCCAATCTAGGCAGCGGAGCCGATTTCGGCAACATCTTTTGTGGGACCCGGGGTGAGACTACTTGCCACAGTAATCGATTGTGCGGGCAATTTCGCTTTTCAGTTTTGCGCGCGGCACGATTCGGTCGATATACCCGTGCTCCAGCAGGAATTCACTCGTTTGAAAACCCTTCGGCAGCTCGATGCGCAGGGTTGCCTTGATCGTGCGTGGGCCGGCGAACCCGATCAGCGCACGCGGCTCGGCAAACAGAATATCACCGAGTGACGCGAAACTAGCAGCAACCCCCCCCATAGTGGGATTCGTGAGCACAGAAATGAAGAGTCCGCCAGCCTGGTCAAAACGCGCCAGCGCGGCCGAGACTTTCGCCATCTGCATCAGCGACAAGATACCTTCGTGCATCCGCGCGCCACCGCCGCTGCCACTGATGATGATCAACGGGAGCTGCTGGGCCGTCGCCGTTTCCACCAGGCGGGTCAGACGTTCGCCAACGACCGAGCCCATGCTACCCATGATGAACGCGGAATCGGTCACTCCAAAGGCCACGCGCCGGGCGCGAATCATGCCGGTCCCGGTAATGGCCGCATCGGATAACCCGGTGCGGGCCTGTTCCTTGATGAGGCGTTCGGCATAGGGTTTCTTATCGCGAAAGCCCAACGGATCGGTTGGCCGCAGATTGGCGTCACATTCTTCAAACGTCCCTTCGTCGAGCACTTGGGCGATTCGGTCGCGTGCCGAGACGTAGAAATGGTAGCCGCATTCCGGGCAAACGCCGAGTCGTTTTTCGGCTTCTTTGCGAAAAATGATTTCCTGGCATCCCGAGCATCGCTGCCAAAGACCCTCGGGGACCCCACGTTTTGTTCGTTTCATCGTCTCTTTATCCACCCGCTCCCGCAGGCTCTGTTTGCATATTGCGTGGGGCGCCGCTCACGCGCGCTTCCCGTGGTGCGCGGGGCACACCTGTCACTGACCGGCGGCCGGCACCGGGTCGAGCGTTATTTCCACCATCGTCCACTCACCACAATCCTGTTCCGCACCCCAAAACTCATCAATCGCGCGCTGCTGTAATTGGCTGCACACGATCGTGGCCAGCGGTTCCGGCACGACCAGCGCCACGCACTTGTCCTTGTGCCGTTTGACGATCTTGTGCAACACGGACTGGGTCCGCGCGGTGGCTGCCGCTACCGATTCGCCATCCGGCGGACAGACCATTTCCGGGTTGTCCTGGCACTGCCGATAGATCTTCGGTTGTTTTTGCCGCATGTCCGCGATGCGCTTGCCATGCCACAATCCGTGGTCTAGATTCTTGAGCTTCTCGACCGTTTTGACGCGCACCTTGCGTCCCCGCGCCAACGCCGCCGCGGTCTGCGCAGCCGATTGGCATGGCGCCGCGTAAATCGCGTCAAGTGCGATATGCTCCAACTCATGCGCGATTCGATCCGCTTGATCAAGCCCTGCCGGACTCAACGGGAGGTCCAGGGACCCTTTGATCCGACCCTGCTCGTCGAATTCAGTCGCGCCAGGCTGGACCAACAAAATGCGTACCATGTTTTTTGCAAACCTCATCGCAAGAGTTACGGACCGGCCGACGCGAGACGTTCGAGATCGCGCATCGCCGCAATATAGTCCGCGCTATGAAAAACCGCTGATCCTGCCACCAGTAACTCAGCTCCAGCCGCCGCCGCGCGACCGACCGTCCGCGTGTTAATACCACCATCCACTTCGATCAATGGTCCATTCGCCGCACGACCCTTCAACCACTGAATCTTCTCCAATGCAATCTCGTCAAACGACTGGCCGCCGAACCCGGCCGGCACGCTCATTACCAGAACCATGTCACACTGGTCGAGACATGGCTCAACGGTCGCCATCGGAGTTGCCGGGTTCAAAGCAATCCCAGCGGCCGCGCCAAGTTGCCCGATGTCGTCGATAACCCGCGCCGGCTCCGTGACCGCCTCGACGTGAACCGTGATCGCGTCGGCGCCCGCGTCATAAAACTGGCCCAAGTACCGCTCGGGACGCGCCATCATCAGATGAACGTCCAGAGGCAACTCCGTCAGCTCCCGAAACGCCCGAACCAATGGCATGCCGTATGTGAAGTTCGGAACGAATTGGCCATCCATCACGTCGAGGTGGAGCGCCGCGGCGCCCGCGCGCTCCAAGCGACGTACTTCACGCTCGAGATGACCGAAGTCACACAACAACAGAGACGGCACGATGTGCGGCCCGTTGTCGCGCAACGATAAGAAGCGTTCACGTCGGGACATTCAGATCTCGCTTTGCGGGACGCGCGTTCCGCGCATGCATTAATCCGTGCGACGAACATGTTCACCCCCGAAAAATGCCGTGCGCCTTGTTGGATCGCGGGCCTTCCGCATCGGGTTCTCATTCTCACAGTACGGATAACGAAACCCAACATTCTAGCACTCCCGGACGCCGTCAACAGGCCACCGCCGGACGATGTTACATAAGTCATTGTGGCACAACATGTTATAACTTGACAAACAGACCCCAACATGGCGCATGTGCCCGGCAAGAAACGCCAAGTCATCACCGGCAGTTTCGTTGCGACGTTCGTTGCACTTGAGTCAAGTTTTTGCATCGAACCACGCATAGGTTGTGGACGGGGTGCCGACG
>CAZSOG010000243.1:0-7058 GCA_964607555.1 uncultured Pirellulaceae bacterium
ACGATCCAGCCGCAGATCTTGCGCATTGCACTCGGTGGCCGACACCACGATGACGATCAAGACGAAGCGGCAACAAAAGAGTATCTGGTCAACGGCCTGGCGGCGCGGTTCTTGTTTGCATATCCGCCACCCAAACCGAAGCGGTGGACGGACGCCGACATTTCGAGCGAGAACACCAAGCGGTTGGATGTCGTGTTCAGCCAACTAATGGAACTAAGTTTTTCTCCGACGACGACCGACGACTTTGGGCAGGACGACACACCGAGTTGCGAGCCATTTTATCTCCCACTGACGGCTGAAGCGCGACGTGTGTTTATCAGATTCTACGATCAACACAACCGCGAGCTGGCGGAACTGCCGACTCACCTGGCTGCGGCGTGGGCGAAGCTGGAAAGCTACCCGCTACGGTTCGCGCTGCTCTTTCAACTGATCGACGATCCTCACGCCACGGCCGTAGGTCGCCCGTACATCGAAGCCGGGATCGAATTGGCTCGATGGTTCGGCGGTGAAGCCACCCGCATCTATTCGGAAATCGGGGCCGGCGAAGAAAGCGAGGAATCCAGGAAGGCCCGAGAGCAAACGCGGCTGATGGCGTGGGTTCGGTCGCGAGGCGGGACTGTTACGGTGCGTGAGGTGCAGCAAGGCAACAGGCGGTTTAACACTTCGGACGATGCCGAACGTGCACTACGAGATTTGGTGCGCGCGGACCTCGGCGTGTTGACTATTGAGCGTGGTCGCGGCCGACCAAAGTTTCAGTTTCGGTTGCTGTCTACGCCGTCTACGTATACACAACCTCGCAAAACCCGGGATTCAAGAGCTTGTGTAGACGTAGACAGTGTAGACGTGTCCCCGATCGCAACGGAAGTCGATGACCAGTGGGGTGAGATATGAGCACGGCAACCGACCTAATCGACGACCTGACGACGGCCGGCGTGACCCTCGAAGCCCACGGGGACAAGCTGCGGTTCCACCCACGTGACCAGGTGACAAACGGGCAACTGGGCCAACTAAGCCAACACAAGGCCGAGCTGCTGGCGATCCTGACAACCACGGTCCGTTGCCCCTGGTGCCGGTCCACGTCCCTGGCCGACGACCCCCACGGCATCCGCTGCGAACAGTGTGGCCACTTAGCGTGGCAACTAATCCCTGGCGGTGGTGTCGTCCGGGCCGACTGCGCGAATGACCGAATGACCAATACATCGAGCCGCTCGATTAAACCTGTTCTGTAGGAATCTCAATAAGGAAACCAAACTAATGCCGAACGAAACTCGCACAATCTTGCAGATCCTCAACGCGAGGCCCGGGGCGTATGTGGTATTCAGTCCACACGACGAACGGGTCCCCGTCGTCCTCTGGGCGCTTGTTCGGGACCGAACGATTGATGGGGCCGGCAGAATCCTGAGCGACGATACCGAAATTGTCCCGGTGACGATCGAGCCTGATACCGGCATCGACTTCCCCGATGAATGTCCGAATCTGTACCAGGGCGTTGTCTACGAGCCGCCAGCCGAGCCAACCGCCGTAGAGTAACCCCCGGGGACATGTTTTCCGTCGAACCGTAGGGCAGCGCGTGCCCGACTCGCGGCCGGGAAAAAAGCGGCACCCACATGGGTGGTTAGGCTGAAATGAAATAGAGGGGGACCATGCGAGTCTGCACGCGGTGCGGAAAATTCGTTCCCCTGGGGGGGGGTGTCGCAAAATGCGACACTGTTGAACCGGGGGTGAAACCGGGTTGAAAACAGCCCGAAACAGACGGCACAACGCATCAACAATCGTGCATGAGGCGTGCGACGTTGGCCCAGGTCGCGCGTTCGAGCGGTCCGACGATCCCATATGGAACTTGTAGCGACTGATGCCGTTAAATCGGCTCTGAGGGCCTCGGTTGCAATCGTTCGCAATAAGTCGTAAGATACGGATAGTTGCTAGCCGATTAAGTACGATGAGGAACACAAATGTCACGCAGCCCCGAACCACTCAGCCAACAGTTACGCCGGCTGATTCTCGACGCGGACAAGAGCCGCTATCGAATCGCGAAGGAAACCGGATTGACCCAGGCCGGTCTATCTCGGTTTGTCAATCACGTAGCCGGGTTGTCCTGGCGGTCGATGGACAAAATCGGCGAGTGCCTGGACTTGGAAATTGTGGTGCGAAAGAGACCAGAACGTAAAAGCAAAGGTAAGTAGTCGGACGGTCGAGCCAGCATGAAAGGTAAGTGACAATGGCAAGTCTCAGTAACAGCCCACGCGGGCACAGGACGATTCAGTTTGTAGCGGCCGACGGCAAGCGGCGGTCCATTCGACTGGGCAAGATGCCAAAGAAACTCGCCACGCAAATCAAAACGCGCGTGGAATCTCTGAACGCGGCGAACATTGCCGGACAACAGCCCGACGAAGAAACGTCCCGTTGGTTGGCTTCACTCGACAGTAGCTTGCGGGACAAGCTGGTTGCGGCGGGGCTGGTTGCCCCGAGAGCGGCGGCGACGTTGGGCGAGTTCTGCGACGCGTACATTGCCGGCCGAACCGACGTGAAGCCCCAGACCGTGGCCGAATGTTACCGGCCCGCACGGGCGAACCTGGCCGAGTTTTTCGGCGACCAAGCCGAGTTGCGAAGCATCACCCCCGGGCAATGTGACGAGTTCTACATCGGGCTGAAGGACCAATACGCCCAAGCGACGGCAAGCCGGCGACTCAAGACGGCCCGGCAATTCTTCAACGCGGCGGTCCGCAAGGGGCTGCTGGACAGCAACCCGTTCGCGGACCTGAAACCGGCGAGCCAAAGCAACCGCAGCCGCGATTACTTCGTGACCCGCGACGAAATCACAAAGATACTCGACGTGATACCCTGCCCCGAGTGGCGGGCAATCGTCGCGTTGGTCCGCTACGGCGGGCTGCGGTGCCCCAGTGAAATCATGCCGCTGCGTTGGACCGACATTGATTGGGCCGGCGAACGCTTTCATGTGACCAGCCCAAAAACGGAACACCACGAAGGCAAGGAATCTCGAGTGGTCCCCCTGTTCCCCGAGCTGCGGCCGTATCTCGATGAGTTATGGGAAGCCCCGGGGAATGCCGAGTTTGTAATCAACCGTTACCGGGACGCAACCAAGAATCTGCGCACGCAAATGACGCGTTGGATTAAGCAAGCCGGCTTGACGCCCTGGCCCCGTGTCTTTCAGAACATGCGGGCAAGCCGCGAAACGGAACTGGCGGCCGAGTTCCCGATTCACGTAGTCACCGCGTGGATTGGCAACAGTGTGTCAGTGGCGACAAAGCACTATCTTCAGGTGCGAGAATCCGACTTCGAAAAGGCGGCGCAAAAAGCGCTGCATAATCCGGTGCAGCAAGTGGCGGAAACGGGTGGAAATGGGCCGCAACGAGTCCCGCAAGAAATCAGCAAACCCCTAGAAAACCAGTGTTTCCAGGGGTTTGCTGAAACGGCTAGCTGGCCCCCAAGGATTCGAACCTTGACTAACTGATCCAGAGTCAGTCGTGCTGCCATTACACTAGGGGCCAATCAACATGCCACACACTACGCATTTCACGCAAAACGGTCAACCCGACCTGACTCTCCCCGGGCCCCATGGGTGAGGCGCTCAAAGGACCTTGGTTGACGGACGGTAGCGGACCTAAGTAGACTAGCATCTACGAACGATTACCGATTCCACCTCGCGGATTGGTTCGCATCATTTTTTTTGCTCGAGGCAATCACCAATGGCCTACTTGAGCGTCATAGACGGTCCCCAACGCGGACGGCAATTCGAACTGCAAGGCCAGGAGTACATTCTTGGCCGGGCCCCCGAGTGTTTGATCGAATTTGATATCAGCTCGGTCAGCCGTCGCCACGCGCGCGTTACGCAGCGCAACGGCGAGTACTACATCGAAGATCTGTACAGCCGTAATTTTACATTTGTCAACGACGAGAAACTCCAACCTCAGGATGGTCGCCGGCGTCTGCACGACGGAGATCGCGTCCGAATCTCCGATATTGAGCTGGTCTTCCATAGTTCAGAAACCCCTCCCCCGGGTGGAGGTGTCCTTTTTGTAGATGACGAGCAGGAATCCAGCGAGTCGACCATCATGTCCAAGGTGGGCGTATCGTCCGGTGCCGGCAGCGTGCAACTGACCGCCAGCGCTGAAGCCAAGTTGAACGCGATGCTCGAGATCACGCGATCGTTGAGTCGGACGTTGATGCTGGACGAGGTCATTCCGCAAGTGTTTAGCAGCCTGTTCAAGATTTTCGTGCAGGCCGATCGCGCCTTTATCGCATTGCGGGATGAAGAGGGCAAATTGGTACCACGCTGGAAGCTCTCGTGGCACGGGGAAGCCAGCGAGACGATTCGGATCAGCCGCACGATCGTCAATCAGGTCATGGAATCCCAGGAGGCCATTCTGTCCGCGGACGCCGCCAACGACGGGCGTTTCAACATGAGCGAGAGTGTCGTATCGTTTCAGATCCGATCGATGATGTGCGCGCCCTTGATCGACAGCGACGGGCATTCGATCGGCGTGCTCCAGATCGACACGGTGAAACAGAACAAGCGATTCCAGCAGGAGGATCTCGAGGTACTGATCGCGGTTGCCACGCAAGCAAGCATCGCGATTGATAATGCACAAATGCACGAAAAGGCTCTGAAACAGCAGCTGGTGGAGCGGGACCTCGAGCTGGCGCGCGAAGTGCAGCACGGGTTCCTTCCGAGCCGTCAACCGGACGTGGCCGGCTACGAGTTCTATGATTTCTATCAGCCGGCCAACCAGGTGGGCGGTGACTATTTTGACTATCTGCGGCTAACGGACGGTCGCATTGGAATCGTGATCGCGGACGTTGCGGGGAAGGGGATCGCGGCCGCGTTGCTCATGGCAAAACTCTCGGCCGAAGCACGGTTTTGTCTGGCCAGTTCAAACGGTGCGGGCCAGGCGATGACCATGTTAAACGAACGGATTTGCGCTCCGAATTTGAACCGCTTCGTCACCGCGGTTCTGATGATTCTGGATCCGACCCGGCACGTGGTCCAAGTTGCGAATGCCGGCCACATGCCACCGATTCATCGAGCGTCCGATGGCCGCGCGACCGAGCCGAACTTCCGGCATTCCGGCCTCCCGCTCGGTGTCTCCGAGGAACTGCCCTACGAACACACAACCCTAACGCTGCAACCGGGCGAATCCCTGACCGTCTATACGGATGGATTCAGCGAAGCCGCCAACAGCGCTAATGAGTACTATGGAATGACCCAAGTGCGTGACGCGGTGGCGCATGCATCCGGCCCGCCGAGTAAACTCGGCAAGACCGTTGTCGATGCCGTGCTCAAGTTCATCGGCCACTGCGAACAAAGTGACGACATGTGTCTGGTGAGCCTTGGACGGCTGTAATCCCTAGTGCTTCGTCATCGAGTCGCATTTACCGGCGTGCACGCCGAGCGTGACCGCGGCGCAACAGTCGCAAGAGTGGATGCGCGTGGCGCGGGGCACGGGCAACGCGTGTTGTAGTCGGTGGATTGAGCGGGACCAACCACACGTTTCTGTAAACGACGGGATTCCCATGATTCTGGAACAGGATCGGCTTGTCGTCCGGTCCTTCTTGCTGGCCATGACCGGTTTTGGTTTCAACGACCTGGTTACAATGAACGGCCACACCATTGTGCCAAACCGTGATGCGTGCCGGACAGATCTTATTGCCCAGGGCATCCCACCGCGCGGCGGTAAACCAAATATCATATGTCTGCCAACTCAACGGCGGAAGACTCATGTTCACGCGCGGTGCCTTCTGGCGATACAACGCCGCGCAACCATTGAAAACCGGTGCCAAACCGAACGAGTCCAAGACCTGCACCTCGTAGCGCTGTTGCAAGTACAACCCACTGTTTCCGCGCCCCTGACCCCGCGCGTACGGCATGTACGGGACACGAAATTCCACGTGCAATCGAAAATCATGCACCGGCATTCTGGTCGTGGCGCCGACCGCCAGGTTACCATCCGCCGAGAGCCGCGCGCCGGCCAGCTGGCTCGGCGTCGAGCCATCGAACAGCACGATCGCTCCACAAGGAGCGGGCGCACCCAGCGTCTGACTTTGCCGCTGCACCTT
Organism: uncultured Pirellulaceae bacterium; assembly: GCA_964607555.1. GTDB lineage: Bacteria > Planctomycetota > Planctomycetia > Pirellulales > Pirellulaceae > JAJSAJ01. The sequence continues at coordinate 6,076 of CAZSOG010000243.1, forward strand.
GGTCAATCGCCCGATCTCGAGTCCGTCACCATCGAAAACAAGCGCAGTGCCCGGCTGCACAACCAGTCGACCGTGCGACCCCAACAGGTCAACCACCGTGCCGTCCCGGCGTCCTTTCCACTGCCACACCGGCGCGTTGGCCGGGCCGTTGCCCGGCAAACCACCCAACTGCCCGCGCCCCGAGAACTGACCATTTCCCATCGCGACGATCTGTAGCCCGAGGGTCTGCCGCGTACTGCACGCGGTCTGGATCACCCCCAAGTATTCGCCCTGCACCGCATAATCCGCGTCGACGTCTTCAAGCCGTGTCATCGCGACTTTCGGCGGCTTGCGCGCCGACACCATCTGCCATGCGTTCAGGGCCCCGTCCGCCACCGTCCAGAAACTGACACTGACCACCAGCTGCAAAATCCAGGTCATTCCAACTCTCCCCGCGCCGGCCCCTGGCTATCAGAGCATCGCGGCGCTGCAAAAAAACACGGCTGTCGATCTCAAGAATGAACGTCTGGCTCTAGCATGTGCCAAACATCCACTTCCTGCAAGTATAGGACGTTCACGACCTGGAAACTTGAAAACCGCAGATGGACGCGGATGATGCAATCAAAAGTGCTGCTCATGGAGTTCAAGAAGCGATCGTTGCCGCGTCCGACGCGAAGCGAGAATACGACGCTTTCTCATGAGTATCCGCGTTCATCCGCGGTTAAGCCGCATGCGAACCGTGAACGGTTACAATCCGGGATCCCCGTTGGTTGCCCGAGTTTCGGGCCGCCAGCGTGAATCGGCCCAATCGGGCGGATGGCGCGCCGGGCGCGGCATGCGTCTTGGGCGAGCGCGCGGTCTGTTCGGAGAACAGATCTACCTGTGCCACCCAACGAGCGGATGGCGCGCGCTGCTCCGGGGGCATGCGTCTTGGGCGAGCGCGCGGTCTGTTCGGAGAACAGATCTACCTGTGCCACCCAACGAGCGGATAGCGCGCGCTGCTC
>CAZSOG010000244.1:0-7055 GCA_964607555.1 uncultured Pirellulaceae bacterium
GCGTTGTTGCGATCTGGCCATATCGAGACCGCGCGTCGGATCACCACGATCACGCGACGGCTGCACGAGTTGGAAACGGTGCTTGCGCAACAGCACGCCGAGGAAAAGCAACGACGGGAGAAACTTGCTCAGACGATCCAGCGGCTCGCCAAACTGGCCGTACGACAGAATCGCCTTTCCCGTCAAACCCAGAGCGTTCTGCGCCGCCGTCCCATCCCGAACGGTGAAGAGGCTAATCTCCCCGAACCCTTGGATACTACCGAACAACTCCCGTCCCAAGGAGAGCTGGACCACTTGGCACGCCCGGTCTTCACGGAGCAACGGGCCGTGCGTGAGGGAACCGAGATCGTCCTCAACAGCGTCACACTCCAGCGGGACACGCTCCGTCAGATTCTCACCCGCGCTTACGGAAACATTGGTAGACTGCCGGCAACGGAAGTGGATCCGGTCGTCGACTTGCTCACCGCAACCGTGACCGCACAAGACCAGACGCTGGCCAGTTTGGCTCCCGAGGCCGTGCGTTGGCCACGGGCGAACACTGCGGTCCACACTGCTGCGGGACAGATCCAGCTGGCATTGGACGCCCTGCGCAGCCTGCTGCCTCCGAAGACGGACGAAAAAAATGATACCATGGCCTCCCGAAACGCCGGCGATTACGACGAGAGCATGGGCGAACTCGAATCCAAGTCTCAGGATAACGGGGCACAACCCGTGTCTCCCGGCGATTTTCAGGAGGCGCTTTCGCGGCGGTCGCTGCCGATTCCGGACTACACCTCCGCCGAGATCATGGCCGAGGAGGCCGCTAACCAACAAAAGCGAGCCCGGCGAAACGCGGCGCGGGCCGGCGCCAAAGTGGAGAAGAATTGGTGAGCATCTGTCGCATTATTCCGCCAGGGGTCGTTGCCCTATTGCTGTTGATGCCGGGAGCGGCACGCGCGGAGATTGCCGTTCGACTCACCCCGGAAACCGCTAGTCTCTTCATCTACGAGCCGTTCACGTTGTGCCTCGAAGTCGAGAGCGATGCTCCGCCAGAAACACCGGAATTGCCGACGGTGCCCGACCTCGCCGTGACCGCGGTTCGCCGCCTGCCCGCCGATCCGGCACAACGCAAACATGTCTTTCAAATCGAGATGATTGCCGAGCGGGAAGGCACCCTGATCGTCCCGCCGTTTGCCGTGCGGGCAAACGGGCAAACGACGCGAACGTCCGCTTTGCGATTGCAAATTCGCAAGCCTCGATTGGCAACGGAGATGACATTGAAAATCACCGTTGAACCGACCATGTTGCGAGTAGGGCAACCCGCGACCCTTACCGTTACTTGGAGCAGCGCGGTGTCGTTTGCCCGGTGCAAGCAGCTCCTCTTCGAAATCCCGCTTCTGGCGGACGAGCGATGTCGCGTCTTTCCGCTGGAGCCTCCCGCGTCGGAGTCGGAAGTAACCGGGTTGCCGGTGAATAACGTCCGCATGCTCGCCCAGGTGGATACTCTGCCCGATGGACGGCGATCGCTTACGTTCCGTTGCAAGTTGGTTCCGCGCGAGCCATGCGTCCTGGGTGCCAGGCCCGCCCGACTCCTGTGCGCCTTGTTGACCGCCGAACGCTCGGGGGGCGAACCACCCAGCTATTTCTATAACCATTTCTTCGAAGCGACACTGGCAAGCGAAGCCTTCGAGGAAATCTACCTTGCCGCCCCGGTTCCCGAGCTCACCGTTAGGGCCCTCGCGGAAACGGGCCGCAATGCCCACTTTGCGGATATTGTTGGGTCATGCGCTCTCCGCACGTCCGTTGCACCTACTCGGATGACCGTGGGCCAACCCGCACTGCTCACCGTGCATTTGGACGACCTCGTGTTCGCACGCCACATCACCGGCTTGCCGACTGCGGCACTCGAAGGTCTGCGTGCCGAGTTCCAACTCTCCCGAGTACCGATCCGGGAGAAGACCACGGACAACTCACGTTCATTGACGTACATCCTCCGACCACTGCGTTCTGGGATCACGCGCATCCCCGCCGTCGTGATTCAGACGTTCGATCCGGACTCGGGCGCGTACCGGACCTTGCGCAGCGCGCCGATCCCGATCACTGTCGCAGTGGATCAGGACGACGGTTCCCGCGTCTTTACATCCCGAATCGACTCCGAACCGCCAATCCGGTTACAGGGAGTCCGACAAAACCGATTCAACGAGCGAACGATGTTATTGATCCACAACCTATTGGAGTGTCTCGGACGGCTTTGGTGGGTGTTCGTGCCATTGCCCCCGTTGGTTTGGCTTGCCCTGCTGCCGCTGATCCGCCGTTGGGAGCGTTGCCGGCGCGACCCGGTCTATGCGCGCGCCGTGGCCGCGTGGCAGCGATTCCGCCGCGCGGCGCGACGCGACGAGGAATCGGCTTGGAGGGTGTACCTCGCCGACCGGCTCGCGCTCGATGCCGGTGCACTGACGGCGGAAAGCGTCACCGCAGCGCTCCGCGCGCGGCATGTGGACACCGGCCTGGTGGCCGAAGCCCGGCGGCGATTTGAGGAAAGAGACGCCGTCGATTACGGCAAGCGGCCTGCGGCGTCTTCCCCGGACACTCACAGTCTGGTGCGGCGGCTGCAGCGGGCTACCGTTCCGCTGTTGGTGGTTCTCGTTCTCCTGGTCCCGTTGCAGGCCCATGCCGCGGACCGTGCCGACGCGTTATTCGATCTGGCAACGCAAATGCGCGGGGAAAAACCGGACGAAGCGCAGCCACTTTTCGTCGAGGCGGCACTTCGGTTCGAGGCCACGGAGCGATTCCTGAATGCCGGCAACAGCTGGTTCTTTGCCGGCGAGAACGGACGCGCGCTCGCCAATTACCTTGCCGCGGAGTCTCGCTCGCCGTTCGACTGCCAACTGCGTGAGAGCATCGAGTTCCTGCGTGCCAACCGCGCTGACGCCTTTCCGCCACCCGCCGCACCCTCCGGCCGATTGGCGGCATCTTGGAACCGGTACTGCGCGTGGGCACCGGTGCTGATGGTCGGATCATTTGTGCTCGCGTATTTGGCGGCATGGTCAGTATTCCTGATGGCACAACTGGCTGGATGGCGAGTCCGGCGAGCGGTTTGGGTCGTGTTGCTCGTGGCGGTGATCGCACCGTTGGTCGCATTGGCTCAATCGAGCGTCCGACCTGCCCGGGGCGTCGTCATCGAGGACGCAGTTGCGCGGCTTGGCCCTGGCTACGCCTACGATCCGGCCTTCAAGCAACCCCTGCACAAGGCCACCGAGTTTACGTGGCTAGAGACGCGTCAAGGATGGGTTCACGCCCGATTGCCCGACGCCTCGGAAGGTTGGCTACGGGAACCAGGATGTATGAAGGTGGAATAGTCGCGTGGCTTAATGGGTCCTGTGCCGGTCCAACGACCAACGACTCTGGATACAATCGCCCTCGCACAAGGAGCAGTGGAACACGTCCGCACGGTTGCACTGGTCGTTTCGGGCGGTTCTCGGGGCCGGCGTGGAGCGTGTTCCGCGGTCCGCGGAACACGCCGCCCCATGTCGCGTGTACGAGACGAAGGCGGAGTGTCCAGCGAAGAAATGCGTCGCCGGTTCGGTTGACGCACCAATTCCAATGCTCGACGCACCGGGCGAGGAAGAAAAAGGGACGGGGGTTTTCTATCATGCCTGCAGCTTTCCCGGGCTACCACGCGGGCGAAGCAAATCAACAGGAAGACACCCTGGAATTTCGACTTGTCGGTTCTCCGCTCCGGATTTCGTGATGCTAGCAACGGTCGCTTTCGCCAGGCACATGCCGAAAACCCAGGGTGTCTTTGTCTTCAGGGACTTCGTCTTCAGGGACGCCTCGTTAGAGACCTTATGGGTGGACCTTTGATGATCTTGAGTCAAGTTTTTGCATCGGACCACGCATAGGTTGGGGACGGGGTGCCGACGGACAAGGATGTCCATCGTACCCGGCACCCCGAACACGGTCGGGCCCACGGAAAACGTGCCACGCCACTTTTTGCGGGGCATTGGGCAAAGTGGCTAGTACGCCAACCCTTCAGAATAATCGGAATTATCTCAGTGCTTCAAAAGTGCGATGCTTGCGCACCGCATGACGGTGTTCCGAATCGCCCGGATGCCCGCCAACGGCACGGAGGTGTTTTCCTCGTTCGCCTAGATTGCCACAAGAAGTGGCGTGGCACCTTTTTCATCCCGATACTTGTCCTGCGGAATGGTCCTCCGGTGTCGTTTCCATACGCGCAAAGTGCCGGCGCAGCCCGACACAGCTCGGGCAGAAAACTGGCGGGTCCTCGCCGTGGTGTTCGTACGCGCAGCGATCGCATGCCCACGTCGGAAGGTGGTATTCACGATCGCCGACTTGGCGTGCGTCTTCCTCCTGCAGTCGTTCACGCCAATAGGCGCTGAATGTCCGCGCTGACCGGTGCTTGGCATAGTATTCCGCGACGACCTGTTCAATGAGGTTGGGAAGCTGGTCGATGTCGACGCCGAGTTTGTACGGCATGCCCAGATGCAGGTCGCCGGCAAGGCCCCCACCCAGGTAGACATCGAAACCCTCACGCGTTCCCAAGAGTCGTCGAACACGCACGCCCTTCAAGCCGATATCCGCCGTAAAATGTTGCGCGCAACTCGATGGACAGCCGCTCATGTGAATACGAATCCCGTGCAGTTTGAGCGTCTTCTTGCGCAACGATTCGATCAACTGCTGCATGTGCCTCTTCGTCTCGGTCACCGCGATGTTGCAAAACTGGCTACCAGTGCACACAAGCGTATTGTGATCAAGTTCATCCGCACAATGACTCAACCCGAGCGCGGCTGAAGCCGTCGCGACGACCTCTTTGAAGCCAGTCGGAATGCTGGGAACCGCAACTCCCTGCGCGTGCGTAGTTCGCAGCGCGGCTTGTCCATACCGCTTGCTCAATACTGCGAGGCCTTCCAGCTGTCGCCATGTCAAGCGACCAAGTGGAACGTTCAGCCCGAAGATCTCCTGCCGCCGGTCGCGCTGTGGAAACCAACCCACAAAACTCTCGCGGACCGCGGTCGGGACGGGTTCGCGGACGCATGGAATGAGTGGATAAGGTAGCGACTGCTCCAGCCAATCCAGCACGCCACCCACGCCGATCCGTTCGACCAGGAACCGCAATCGAGTGCGGTTCCGTTGTGTGCGCTCACCTTTTGCTCGAAATAAGTCAACAATCGCACGCGTGATCCCCACGACGTGCTCGGGCGCAACCAGCACCGGAAGGTGCCAGGCCAGATGAGGGTTTTGGCCCTGGGTCCCCGCGAGAAGTACCTGGAACATGATTCGCCCATCGTATTCCGTCGCGAGAAACGCCAGATCTTGAGTCCAAAGATGGGCTGCGTGCGACTTGGTCCCGCTAACGCAAATGTTGATCTTGCGCGGCAGGTCGGCATAATCGTCGTCGTTAAGAAACACATCGGTAATCTGCCGGCACAGAGAACGCGTGTCGATCCACTCATCCGAAACGAGTCCACTGAACGGGTGACCGAACACATTGAGGACGTTGTCGTGCCCCGTCTGTTTCGAGGTCAGGCCGACCTGCTCCAGTCGTTTTGCGACGACCGGAATATGCGCGAGGTCCAATCCTTGAATCTGAAGATTGGCACGCGTGGTCACGTCAATAATGCCATGACCAAACTCATACGCGATCATGGCAATTTCGCGGGCCTGGTCGGCGGTCAGTTCGTTCGCCGTAACGCGAATGCGATTCATGAAACGACCAGGTTTGTCGCGTTTACGGTAAAAGAAACCATACCATTTCATCCGCTCCAGATCCGCGCGCGTGATCGATTTCGGCGCGTTGCGCGCAGCCACGTGACGTTCCACATCTGCCCACACCGTGAAGGGATGACGCTCCGATTTCCATTTTTCGACCGGATTCGGCATATAGCATCCCGGCTTCCGCCAGGCCTCAAGTGCTTGGAAATATCAGCAATGCTCCTCGCACGACCGCACACGCCGTGCCAAAGAGATCGGCAGGCGCCGGTGCGGCGCAACCTTCCGGGTGCTGAAAATTGAGCATTGCCGGGCAAATGCTTGAAAACCGGTCAATGCGAAAAAACAGTGGATTTCACCCCAAGAATGGGCAAACGCCAAGATGCCTGCTTTGTGGGCAGTAGGAGTGCGTAACATATCGGCAACGAAGGGGAAAGGCGCCACGCCACTTTTTGCGGGACATTGGGCAAATTGGGTAACTCAATTTGGAACGTCTGTCCGGTTGGTCGCAAACCGGACCAATGAATTGGCGCATGGGGTCGCGGGCAAGCTGACGGGGTATCCTGAGTTGAGCCGAAATGCCTGCGCGATATGCCGACACCGTGTAGCCATTGGCGGCCCCTACGCGCGGCTTCGCGTTGGCGCCGAGCGGGGCGACCGGCAGCAGCGCGGAGCATCTCTGGTAGTCGCTCGACAACGTCGATCTAGCGGCCGCTATCGACACGCAGCCGTTCCAGGATGGGAGCCAGATCCGCTGCAAAGTGCCCACGTTAATCGCTTCGTTTTTGGCGGCCGGTCCAATTGAGCAGACGCAAGTATTTCACGCAATCCGGTGGGCAGGAAACCTCGGTCGGAGGCACGTGGCGCCGGATACGTGCTATGCTGTGCTGGGGCTGTGATTCCATAATCCGTCCTGAGGTGACGCGGGCAGGTGAACAACTTGGATTCGATACTTGCCACTTCATCTTCGGTCAGCGCGCCGTCCATGGCGTCGATACCCGACTTCTGCCGCGATGCTTGAAGGCCGGTATCCTTTCAAAAGCAGAAGTGTACCGGGATGTTTCCGGGGCTTCAGCAGATGGATCAAACGCAACCTCCTATTGAGAGAATCTTGAGAGAATCGCAATTTAGTACGCCAACCCTTCAAAATAATCGAAATTATCTCAACAAATCAACAGGAAGACACCCTAGGTTTTCGACCTGGCGGTACCCCGCTCAGGATGTAGGGGTGCTGGCAACGGTTGCTTTCGCCAGGGACATGACGAAAAACTAGGGTGTCTTTGTCTTCACTTTAGGCTGCCACATGCGCGCACCGTGCGCGCATGTTTCCAAGCGAACAACGGGAG
>CAZSOG010000245.1:0-7054 GCA_964607555.1 uncultured Pirellulaceae bacterium
GAAAAAAACCGCGACTCGCATGATTGAAAACGCCGTCCAGGATCACCCGAATCGAGCGGTCGTGCGCCGCGGAGACCAGTTCGCGCAGCGCCGCATTGCCACCCAACAACGGGTCCACCCGGTAGTAATCGTGCGTGTGGTAGCGATGGTTGCAGGCCGATTGAAAAATCGGCGTCAGGTAGAGTGCGTTGATCCCCAAATCCGCGAGATAGTCCAACCGCTCGACAATCCCCAGCAGGTCGCCCCCATGATAGCCTTGGTCGGACGGCGGCGCGCTCCAGGACAACAGGTTCGCCGGTTTCGGCAGCCGGCCACTTCGCGCGAACCGATCCGGGAAAATTTGGTAGAAAACGGCATCTTGGGCCCACGCCGGGGACGCGTTGAACTCCGTTCCGGACTGGTTGGTCATTGATTCCTCCCGAATCACCATCCGCGCAACTGTGGCAGCTTGGTCGAAACTCGCCCTTCTCGCGAGGGAGACGCTTGGCCCACCGCCGTGGTCCCACCGCCCTGACGCGTCGGTCCAACCGACGCGAAACGCCGGAGGGCACGGGAGATAGTCGTTGGATGTGAATAGATTGTAGTGGTAGGTTCCCACCACGTGAAGGCTTGCACGCATCGACAGGCTACGGCCCTTCGACTGTTCAACGAACTCGGGTATTCTGGCCAGATTTTGCCCTTGAATCCACCGTCGCATGACCGCGTGCACCGGGGCCAGAAGATCTTGCTTGTACCGGTATTCTTCAGTTTGCTGCAAATCGAGACGGCGGTCGCGATCGAATCGTTGTCTCTCTGCCGAGGCAACTATTCACGGCCGGTTTTGAAAATCCGCTTCATTCCATCGACGTGTTGGGCCGATTTCAGAAGAAGGCTGGCAACTTATTCCTTTTCGCTCGGTCCATCCCGGACGGCCAGCAAGAGACACGTGCGGAGACCCCATAGCCCAACCGCGCACGGCTGCCATGCCAGACAAATCGCCCGGTGCGTGCGTCCTGAGAACCTAACGAGGTTCCACCTCCACCCAACGAACGGATCCCCAGGCGGTGGCAGCCGTGGGGCCGACCGTGTTCGGGGTGCCATGTACGATGGACATCTTTGTCCGTCGGCACCCCGTCCACAACCTACGCATAGTCCGACGCAAAAAACTTGACTCAAGATCATCAAATATTCGCCCATAAGGTTTCTAACGAGGCGTTGCCTTCAACCAACTGACGCATGCCGGCGCGATGGAGACCTTCGGTCGCTCCCGTGCGGGGTCAGGAGACCCGCGCACAGCGCTGTACGCTCTCAACGGCACCCGGACCATCCCAACCACTTTCTTCCTAATTCCTCACTCCTAATGAATGGATACGGGGCTTCATATCGTGTCGCACGACCCGTTCGCTCAGATCCGACCACGAACATCATCGCATGGTGCGCGACGGTCCACGACCGCGCGCGTCGGCCCATGGGACTTGGTCGAGCGGATCGGTACGGGCCAATGGTCCGAAGTCTACTCGGCGCGTCCCCATGATTGTCCGGACGACAGGCCGGCCGACTATGCGGTCAAAATCGCATGTTCGCGCCCGTCGCTGGCAGGCACGTGCCGGCAGCTGCTGCAACGTGAACGGACCGTGGCGACCCAGGTAAGCGACCCGCATTTGATCACGGTGCTCGAGGCATCCCAGGACCATGGTACGTGCTACCTGGTGATGCCACGTTTGCACGGGAGCACCGTGCGTGCGGCGTTGGATTCGCACGGTCGCCTGCCCACCGCCCATGCGCTCTGGGTCGCGCGACAGGTCGCCCAAGCCCTGGCCGCGTTGCATCGAGCCGGATGGCTCCACGGTGACGTAAAACCGGGTAACATCATCGTCGCGCCAACCGGTCATTCCACACTGTTCGATCTCGGGTTCGCCGTGAAATTGGCGAGCCCGGAGTGCCAATCGAAGAAGGTGATTCGCGGAACAATGGCCTATACGGCCCCCGAAGTGATCAGCGCCACGGCAGCACTCGATCAATCCGCGGATATTTATAGCCTGGGCATCACGCTGTACGAGATGCTGACCGGCCACGTTCCGTTCGCGACCGATGACCCGGACACCCTGTTCCGCGCGCACCGCCAGAGTCCCGTCCCGAACCCGCGGCGCGTCGTCCCCGGCCTGGCACGCCAGGTCCACGAGCTGATTTGTCGTATGCTGGCCAAACAGTCCCTGCGACGTCCGACCGCCGCGGAACTAATCTGGCAGCTCGCGGAGCTTGAAATCGAGCTGTTCGACGACCGGGTCGCGTGCATTGCACATGCTATCGAGTGACCGCCAACTGGATTTCTCCGTGCTCGGTTCGAGCCACGAGGTGACCGCGGATCGTAATATGATGATCCAATTCGCGCGCGATCGGCAACAACTGCTTGAGCCGTACGATACTCCCCTCAAGATGTGGAACAGTCACCGCGAGCCGATGGATGCGGGCTTGGAGATTGGCCGCCTCACGCTCCAAAACCGCGAGTGCAGCCGACCGAACGCCACGCTGTGCCGGCGTGCGCGGCTTGAGTTTTCTGACTTTACGTAGTTCCGCCGGGATCTTCGCAAGCCGCTTCTTCGCCAGGTCCAAGTCGCGGCGATTATGCAGCTGCTGGTTCATTCGCAACGCCAGCTCCCTGACGATCTTGGCGGGATCCAACGGATATTTGTGCGTGTTCAACCGATACCGCGGTATCGGCTTCAAACGGAGCATGCCCTCGGATTCCAGCAAACGTAATTGGATTTCCGCACCCTCCCACCGCGTCACTTTGATCGTCAGAACTTCGTTCGGCTTCAACTGTCGCTGCTCGGGCAACGCGACGATCGTCTTCGAAGTCGCAACGTCGAATGTCAACTCAAGCACGCAACAATCGGTCCGCGGCGCCGGCTGAATACGAAAATCGAGTGCGGCACTGGAACGTTTCAGGTCGAGTTCCAACGGCGCCATGAGAATCGGCTCGCGCAGCTGAAGCGCGTGACGCGATTTCCCAAGAGTAAACACCAGTAAACAGTTGCTCAACTGGTCGGTCAAACGCGGCACCGTGCCGTGGGCCCGGATGATTGAAAGCGTACCGGAGTCAGCCACCAATTCCGCAACCGTCCCACCCGCCTTGCCATCCGTGGCCATGTTATCCCACGGACCCGCCGGTCTCCCACGCGCCGACATGAGACGGATTGGCCACCGCGCCATGCCCGCGCGAAACTCCGGCCGAGCAACGTGAAATCGGCCACGGTTCAAATCCGCGGCTCCGCAGTCGATTGCCACGACAAGGTCCGCGTACCGAGATGTGGTAAACGAACCAAGCTCGCAGCCACTGGACAAGCCTTCGCGAAAACAATCAAGCACGTTCACCGTAGCGGGCAGATCAGCAAACGGGTTCAGTTGCCGCACCGCCATTGACGACGAGATCACCGCGTCCGAACCGTCGTGCGACTCGGGATCGCCGAGATCATCGGCGGAAACAACGTGCGCGGCTGTCTCGGGCCGGCACGCCGCAACGGAAGCTTGGTCGGTTTCCGCGAGCGTTGTCACCGGGCCACCCCCGCTCTGCAATGGAAGATGACATGTCGGGACGGGAAGTCGGCATGGTTCTCGGGAACGAATCGCCGCCGTGGCGGTGGCGATTGGTGGTGCCGGAAGTGCATCGGGCGACTGCGGAACCTGTCGGACCGCCACGCACCCACGGAAGACAAGCAAACCGACGACGACCAGCACGCTCCCGGCAAGGCCACCCCGCCATGCAAATCCCCATCCAGTCGGCGTTCGCCGCCAAGACACCGCCTCCAACCCCTCTTGTTCGCGCGAAACAGCCGGACTTTCGTCAATTGCTCCACGCCACGCAGCCGCCCGTTTGGGGCTTCCGTCTCGCGCGTACCGCGTATTCCCAGCCGCTTGGTTTTCTGCCCCTTGCTCGCACATTGTTCTTCCCCCATTCACGAGTCGCCATAAAAGTTCACCTATTAAGTGAATCGCAAACGGGCCCACTAACCCTTCAAAAAGGTCAAAAAAACTTCCCGAGGCCGCGATGAGCCCGCTGTCTTCAACCAGAGCGCCAGATTCTATCGGCGCCGGACCCAATTGGTTGCGATGTCCGATTGGCAGCCGTGTGGGTTGCGTGTAGGTTCCATGCGCGCAACGCCAGCCAGTGCGTGTTTCCTCGAACCACCGCGAGCCCAGATACCCGAAGCTGCTTATTTACTCCAGATTCCCATTTTCGCCAACACAAACGGGACGAATCGGCGTTCTTCGATGGACCGATTTTGGGTATACTTCGCCGCCTGATTGAGTGACTGCGTCAGAAGAGTTGGCAACGAGGAGTAGGAGACGCTGATAAGACTGCCTGCATCGGGTGTCTGTCCGCTTCGTCGACGGACGCGGACGTCCATCGTACGTGTTTGAGAGCGGGATCTGAGACATGAGCGTCGAGCTGCCGAAGAAAGCCATTTAGCAACCATGCACTGGAAATTCAACATTGCGACGATTGGCGGTTGGCTCTGCCTGGCGGCACTCGCCGGCTGTGGTTCCACGAAGTCGCAGCGCGCGACGGAGCAGCTTCTGATGTCAGACGCGGTGGACCGCGCGGTTGCGAACATTGACTTTTCCAATTTGGCGGGAAAAACGGTCTTCTTGGACACGCAGTTCATCGCGGCGATCAAGGGGGACGGGGTTGTCAACGCGAATTACATTATCAGTTCGTTGCGACAACAGATTTTAGCGGCGAACTGCCGTTTGGAGGACGATGAGAAGCAGGCGGAGTACATTGTCGAGGCGCGTGTCGGGGCGCTCGGGACGGACAGCCACGATGTCGTGTATGGGGTGCCGGCGAGCCGTGAACTGAGTACGGCGGCATCGCTGCTTCCCAATGCGCCGATAATCCCGGCGATTCCCGAGATTTCTATCGCCAAACGTCAGGATGAAATGGGGGCCACGAAGATCGCGGTCTTCGCTTATCGTCGCGATACGCGCGAGCCGGTGTGGCAATCCGGGGTTACCAAGGCGCGCAGCAAGTCGAAGAACATGTGGGTGTTCGGCGCCGGTCCGTTCCAGAGCGGCACGGTTTACGATCACACTCAGTTTGCCGGGGAAGAGCTCGAGATACCTCTCGTTGGTTCCCGGAAGTCACAAAAAAATGCCGATCCGTTGGCCAAGTACAATAGTGAAGTGCTTTTTGGAAAGCTAGCGGACAAGGAAGCTACCAGCCCGGTCATGCAAGCCGGTTTCACGGAGAGCCCTTCGAAGAAAGCTACTCCGGCGACCAAGCCGGCTCCGCCGCACGCGAAAAAACAACCACCCGCACCACCGAAACCGGATAAGCCAAAACCGGATAAGCCGAAACCAGGTCCAAAGACCAAACCGGACGCCGCGCCGAAGTGACGTGACGGCCCATTCGTTGCTCGATTCTAAAATGTCACTATGGGGAGATCTGGAACATGGACGATTCCGATCGCGCACCACGCATTCTGATTACTCGATTGAGTGCTCTTGGTGACGTTGTTTTGACGCTGCCGGTCGCGACGGCACTGCGTGACCGATTTCCAGACGCACATCTGGCGTGGGTTGTGGAACCACTTTCCGCGGACCTGATTCGTTATCACCACGCGGTTGATGAGGCGCTGGTGGTTCCCAAGGGTTGGCTCAAATCGCCACGTTTTGTATTTCACCTGCGCGACCGACTTCGCGCGCGGCGATTCCAATGGGCGTTGGACGCCCAAAGCCTGACGAAGAGCGCGGTGCTCGGGTGGCTTGGTGGCGTGCAACGGCGGGTTGGATTCGCCCGGCCGCAAGGACGCGAACTCGCGCCCTGGCTCGACACGGAACTGATCCCACGTAACTCGGCCCATGTTGTCCAGGCGATGCTCAGTCTGCTGCGCCCATTCGGTATCGTTGAGCCGCGTGTCGAGTTTGGGATACCCGGCACGCGGGCATCGGAAGTCGCGACCGAGCGATTCCTGCAGAATGCCCATTTGGGACGCGGATTTGCCGTGCTCAACGTGGGTGCCAGTTGGAAATCAAAACGTTGGTTGCCGCAACGCTTTGGGCGTGTTGCCCGCTATATGGGGGAGCACCACGATTTACCCAGTGTCATATCATGGGCCGGCGCGTTCGAGCAGTCATTGGCGTTACGGGCCCAATCCCATTCGGGTGGGCACGCGTTGCTCGCGCCCAACACGACGCTGCTTCAGTTGGTGGCATTGCTTCGTCGTGCGCGGCTGATGATCAGCTCGGACACGGGCCCGCTGCACCTGGCCGCCGCCGTCGGTACGCCGTGCATAGGCCTCTACGGACCGACTCGGTACGAGCTGTCCGGACCGTACGGCCCGCAACATATCACGCTCCAAGTCGAGTGCCCCTTCCATCGCAACCGGCGACGGCGGCGCGAAGATCAGTCGGCGATGCGCGTGATCACGGTCGACACGGTCTGCCAGGCCGTGGCTGACCTGCTCGCCGCGCCCACGGCGATCGTGCCGAGCACGCGTTTCCTGAATGCGGCATAGGCCATCGGCGCAACGTTGGCGTTCACGTCTTTACCGCGAAGCGGTTACATTCCACAGCCCAGCACTTTGAGTTAATCGTGGACCGTCCATGTTCTCTCCCAATGAATATGAGCTGCTGGATTTTGGTGCCGGCCGCAAACTCGAACGATTTGCCGGTATCGTGCTGGACCGGCCAGCGCCGGCGGGTGCATGGAAAGAGCCGGCGAACCCGGACATCTGGACCGAGGTCCACGCGAGGTTCGAGCGGACGAACGGTCACGGAGGAAAATGGCGCGCGGCGCGCCAATGCCCGGACGTTTGGACGGTGCGTCATGACACGATTGTCCTGGAACTGAAACGTGCCGGTTCCGGCGCGCTGGGTATCTACCCCGAGCAAGCTCCCAACTGGGACTGGCTCGCCCGCCAAGTGCGGTATGCGGCACGGCCGGTCACGGTTCTCAATCTGTTCGCCTACACGGGGGGCAGCACGTTGACCGCCGCCGCGGCCGGGGCCCGGGTCACGCATGTCGATGCCGCGCGCGGTGTTGTGAACTGGGCGCGCCGTTGCGCCAGGCAGT
>CAZSOG010000246.1:0-7031 GCA_964607555.1 uncultured Pirellulaceae bacterium
CGAAAGAAAGCGAATTCGTCCAACGAGGCAAGCGCCTTGGTCTTTCCCGCGATCACGCTGCCTAGACGCTTGAGTTGATACGGGGAATTGCTGACGATCACCAGCCCGTCTGTTCGCGCGACGTAGGTGCATAACTTGCGGTCGGCGGAGCGAAAACCTCGATACTCCAGCCCGCCGATCGCGCCCTTGATCGGTTTGGCGTCCGGATGCTTCGCCGCCGCGAGATGAATTTGGGCCATCAGCAGTTTTTCCAGTACCTTCGGATTGGCCGCTTCGAACAGGACGGCCATGTCCGTCCCCGTGCGAAAATACGGGTCCGAGCCGGTGACGGCAACGCCGCTCACGACACGCGGGCCAAGCAACCGGGCCACGTTCGAAATCGTCAGGCCCATCTGTTCTTGGTATCGTTGGAAGGTGCGGGCGCTCGTCGATCGCGGTTCGGCCAAGGCGAGCACGAGCGCTCCCTGCGCCGCCATCTCGTCGGATAGTTTTACGGCCGCGTCGAACGAAGGGAAGAAGACGGCATGCTGATCGAACGGGATTTTGAACGCGAGCGGATCGAGCTCCGGATGCAGCCCGTCAAGCAACGGTTTCCAATCGATCTTCCGGACCGTGATGCCTTGGATCGAGTCGAGGTCCACGACCTCACCACCCTTTTTGGTTGGACGCAGCACCCGGTCCAATTGCAGATTCTCGCTCATCGCTCGTCCGCCACTGAATAAGGCGTACGTTTCGGATAGCTCGCCCGTGCGTGGTCGCCGAGCGAAACGGTTCGTTGTGCGGTCCGTTTCTTTCGGGGTTTCGCCCAATGCGATTTTCGCTTGCCGAGCCTGATGGCGGAACCACGCGGCGCCAGGGATGCGGCGGCCCAGCAGGTCTTCGTAGTGTGACAACTTGACCCGATAGAACGCCTCCCGAGCTTCCAAACCTGTTTTTTTGGCCGAGACTTTGAATTTGACTGACACCATCGCCGTGCCGTCCGCGGATGGTAGAAACAATCGCCCGGTGACGTCACGCTTCTTCGCCACACGCATGACGACCTGCCGCGCGATCATTGGCGCTGTTGTCGCGCGCCGTCCGCGCGTTTGACGCGAATACTCGACGTAGATCTCGCCTGCGCCAGCCAAGACGGCGTACGGCGGACGATTTCTTGCCTGCCACCAAGTTCGCCAGTTCGACTCGCCAAGACTCGGCAGCTTTCCTTGCGTGATGTTCAATTCATCCAAAGGAACTCGGTAAAAGACATCCTTCGCGTGGACGTTCCCCGCGAATGTCGCCGCGAGCACCACCGCCAGAAACCACATGCGTCCCAACATGATTCGCTCCTCCCGCTAGAAAGAAATCAGCATTCGTCGCCACGCCGGACATCGGACCGACCCGCGCGGCGCCCGCCACCGGCGGTCCCGTTTCGTATTTCGTGCCGGTGTGCCGACAATACGCGCATCTCGCTCTAACGCATTCGATCGGACGTGCCCGACATGGAAATGGGCCGGTTGCCGTCCCCCGACGTTTTCAGTTTGAGGTCGGTGGACAATGCGTGCGTGGCCGATCCGCCGAATCCCCGGAACAATTTCGCTGCGCGTTCTCCCTCGAATCATGGCAATGACACCACTTCACGTCCGGCACGCGTTGCCATGGCTCTCCATACTACCAGATTGACCGACTGGCCGATGAATCGTACCGATCCGTCGACCAGGCTGACGTTCACACCGCCGGGGTGATAGCTCCGACTGGTCACGACCGCGTAGGTCGGGCGTGCAATGGTTTTTCCCTCTCGAGAGGACGTGAAATCCACGTCGAACAGCGTGTCGCCAACCGTCCAAGGCACCGCCGTGTTCGGCGAGAACGTCGCCGTAAACCCGGTCTGATGCGCCCGTCCGTCGACCCACTCCGTGTGACCTGAATTCGACTTGAACTGTCCGCCGAACGCCGCGATTTCCGCCGGCGCGTCGGGGATCGGCGCCCCGAACACGGACGGCGTCCCACCGTCGCGCAAATAGGGTGTGTAAGCTCGGATTTCGGCAAACGCCAGAGTTTGTGAGGTCCCGTCCAAGACGGCGGCAATGCCAACTTCACTGTTCGGGTAGGCCAATCCGCTCCCCCCCTCGCGCCGCGTTGGGGCGTACACAAACCAGGTCCCCATGTTCACGCCGTAATTCAGCGGAAAATGAGTAAGCGGCCCGTCCGGCCGCGCCTTGGCGCGGATCTCGCTGGGGCAAACATACACATCGACCCGGGTCCGCGTGACGTCCGGTTGGGACCGATAGTCCAGCCGCCAATCGATCAAACCCTCGAGATTCCTTTGTTCGAGATAGGGTAGTAATCGAGCCTGACAGGACCAAGGGTCGTGTGTTGCCCCAACCGGCAACAAGGCCGAAGCGGGAAACTGCTTGAACGTATCGTGGTAATTGTGCAGCGCCAGCGTGATCTGCTTCAAATTATTGGTACACGACATACGCCGTGCCGCCTCACGGGCCGCCTGAACGGCCGGCAGAAGAAGACCAACCAGAATGCCGATGATGGCGATCACGACCAGGAGCTCTACCAGCGTAAACCCTCGATAGGCCTCAGTCTTGAGGGCCCACACTCGATCATTGATCTCTATCTTGCGCATCGCATTCTTCTCCCTTATCAATCTCGTTTGAGAGCGCCACGTTTTGTGTCATGAATGACCTGACGCCACATGGATGCCTCGGTTACGCCCCCGCCGCGACCGCCTCGGAGGAGGCAAAACTCCGGAAAAATCACGTGTTCTTGAGAGCCGCGGAAACAAAACACGGCATTTTCCAACGAGCGCCTGTAACAAAACCTCATTTCATGCCTACGTGATCGACTTCCCGGTCTGTTATGGAAACGAATCGTCGCCCCTGGGTGAGATCGCCACCGTATGTCAACCGAGGTCTCTATTCGTTACTCAGCTAATACTGAGACTCGTTCTCAGTAGAGGTCAGTCTACGTGGTTGCCTGGGGTACGTCAAGGGATAAAACGAGAGAAAACTGAGAGGTGGCGGGATACCCGACATTGCACGCGTGGAAATGGAAACTCTGTCCGTCGGGACGCCGTCCTGAACTCGATGTTCTTGCCGTTCCCAATTCTTGCCCCAAATCCGCACATGTCTTCGTGAAAACAACTGCCGTGCAATAGGCAGCACCGCATTGGGCCATACCGTTGCCAATTTGCGATCCTTTCGCCCGCGCGCGGCAAGACGATGGCAAAGCAAACCGGGTTCTCGGTGTGTCAACGCCGGGTTTTCAACGGTCCAGGCTGGGCCTACTCAACGTGCGTTGTCACCACGTCGAGAACTGCCTGCGCGCGTTTGTCGAATAACCGGGCTTCGGCGGCGAGTACACGGTGGTAGATCCACAACATCGCCACGAATTCGAGCGCCGACAGGGTTAGATACGCCGGGAACCAGACACCGAAATAGCCATCCAGCAGCAGTTCGACGCCCCAGCCCACGAAGGCGGGGATCAAGATTAAGGGCGACATCATGGCGATGATGACGTGCAGGAAAATAGCGGTGAACCCGGCCTGTTTGGGCTTCATGGAACCGGGGGAGACGGCTGCCGGGGCCACCAACGAGATCACGTTCCCCAGCATGCAATAGACGAGAAAACAGTTGAGGAACTGCAGGAGCGTCGCAAGAACATGCGTGACGTGCATCGGTGCGAACACCTGAACCAGAACCAGCGCGGTGCAGCAGACGCAAAAGCCGATCATTGTCGTCGCGATGTTCTTTCCCAGCAGGATGTCGCGTCGCGGGCACGGCGCGAGAACGTAGCTCCGGAATCCAGCTCGGTCGATCGCGAACACGTTACTGAGCAGCTGGCCGAAACTCAGCATGACGACGCCGATCGAACCCAGCCCGAGCAAGGGCCGGATCATCTCCGGCACGTGGTGATCCCGGCCGGCGAAGATCATCGCCCCGAAGATAACGAGCAGGATGACGGGGGTCAGCAACATCATTTTCCCTTCCGGTCCGCGCATCAAGATCCGGAGCGTCCCCAGGGCAGTCGCGGCGGCCTGGTCCGGCACGCCCGGTAGTTCGCGCTCCATGAATCGGGCCCGAGTCGTCCGCTCCGTGCGCGCGGGATTCTTGGCCGCGGCACGCTTTTTCGAAGTATAGACGCCGGTATACAGTCGTAGCATGCCACGATATGCGAGCCAGAGGCTGAAGAAACCAATCGCGCCCGCGCCGATGGTACCGAGGATTCCCGGCAAGGGGTTTCCACGTGCCGCCGCCCGCACGCCGTAGGGCAGCCAACCGATCGGCAGCACCCAATGTACCGGTTTGGCGAAAGCGAGCACGGTCTGATACATTCGCGCACGACTCTCCCGTTTTTGCCGCGCCTGGCGTTGTGCCATTTCCTTGCGCCGTGCCGCATATTGATCGGCATCAATATCTCCGCGACGGCGCGCCTCGTCCAGTTTTTCAACGGCAAGTCGCTCGGTTTCACGCACCTGTTTTCGATGCGTCCGCAACACCGTCATGTTGATGATGTTGGGTGTCTGCACGATCACGATAAACAGCAGCGTCATGATGGCGATCACCGTCCGCCTTCGGCGCCGGTTGACCATCAGTGAAAACAGCCACGAGCGAATCTGGTACGTGATCGCCGTCACCATGATCGTAAAACTGACGACCAATAACGGGACGACCAGCATCGCGATCCCGCGGGTCAACACAAGCGCCATGCAGAGTCCCATCATCATGGACGCGAACAGCAGCAGCGTGACGGAGACGAGCGATCCGAGGTAGTTCAACAAGAACGCGCCCACCGGTGAAACCGGAAGATAGAGCAGTTTTCCGATCGACAACGCCTCGCCCTTCTGTAAATCGCTCAACAGGCCGATCGTCCAGGCAAAGAGGAACACCAGGACGATGCCATCCCAGACCAGCATCAACTGGTCGGGTGTGACGCGTGGGAGCAGGAAAAACCCGAGCAAGAACGCTGTCAGAAACGAACCGGCGCCGGCGACCAGCACGAATGCGAACCATAACGTACCGAGCACGGCATTGAGCGTGCCGCCGCGTCTGAATTGGTTGACGCTCAACCTCCAACGAAGCCACATGACGGCCTTAAGATGCTGCCAATTCACGGCACTTGCTCCTCGCCGCCGCCCGCCGCTCGTCTACCGTCCAACCAGTCCAGTTGCTCCGACGTGTCGTTGGTTTCCCCGACGGTTTCCAGGAATCGGTCTTCCAGCGAACTGCCTCGCCGAAGCTGTTCCAAGGAACTCTGTTCCACCAACTTCCCGTGCACGATAATCCCAACGTGCGTGCACAGACGTTCGACGATTTCAAGGACGTGCGACGTAAGAAACACGGTCGCGCCACTGGCGACATATTGAACCAGAAGATCGCGAATCACGCGCGACGTGACCGCATCGATTCCCTCAAAGGGCTCGTCCAGAAAAAGCAACTCCGGGTTGGGCAGCAAGGCCGCGGCCAACGCCAGTTTCTTCTGCATGCCATGGGAGTACTCGAGCACGAGTTTTTTGTCGTCGACATCCAGACGCATGACATCGAGCAATTCTTCGATTCGTTCACGAATCGTAACGCGTGGCAACTGATGCATGCGGCCGATAAACGTCAGATGCTCGCGCGCCGTCAGGTTTTCGAATAGGGCCAGATCTTCCGGCAAGACGCCGATCCGTCGTTTGATTTCAATCGCTTGCTTGGGAACCAACGCATCCATGCCCAACAAGGTCACGGCACCGCGCGACGGCGCGAGCAGCCCGGTCAGCATTTTGATCGTCGTGGACTTTCCCGCCCCGTTGGGGCCAAGAAACCCGTAAAATGTCCCGCGCTCGACGGAAACGTCGATTTCGTCGACGGCGCGGAAATCATCAAAGAAGCGTGTCAAGCCGGCCGTTTCAATTGCAAGTGTCATTTTTCCTCTCACACGGGCCGTCCGTCAATCGCACGCATATCGTGAACCGCACGTCGGCGCCGCTCACGGGTAACGGAGAGTACAACCACGTATTCTCGGTTCGCGCCCCTATCTTGCCTGCCGCGTTCACGCTAATCCGCCGAGCACGGCGCCGACCGCGTATGCCGCAGTCGCCGCCAATCCACCCACGATCAGCGTCTCCAACCCGGCGCGAAGCCAATGTCGGCCTGTCACGCGCGTTTTGAGAACTCCCAACACGAACAGCGTCGCGGCCGTGGACAAACTGGCGATCAGGAACATATGGCCGGCAATCACCGGCGTGATGCGTGCCAACAGATAGGCCAATAGCGGCACGAGTCCAAACGTCGCGAATGAACAAAAGGTGACCAGCGCGTTCACCAACGGCGATTCCTCCGATTCGACAATTCCCAGTTCCTCGGTCATCATGACATCAACCCAGGCCTCCTTGTGCCGAGCGAGGATATCGACCATTTGCCGGGCGTCTTCCTCGGGCATGCCTTTGTCGACATAGAGTTCCATCAACTCACGTTTTTCGCCCTCCGGAAAGTGCTCGACCTCCCATTGTTCGCGTTGGCGTTCGGCGGCCTCGTACTGCTGTTCGGCACGCGTGCTCAGATAGTCGCCGATTGCCATCGAGAGCCCATCGGCAAGCAAGTTCGCGAAGCCAAGGATCAGGACCACGCCGCTGCTCAACGAAGCACCGGCCACGCCGGCGACCACGGCGAACGTCGTGACAATTCCGTCCAGCCCGCCGTAAACAGCGCTCTTGATATAGCGTCCCTGCGCGTGACGGTGTTGCTCGGACGCCTGCGCGGCGTGCGCGGCGGCGCTCGCCGCGACATCATGATTCCGATACGCTTGCCGGGCTCCGTGTAGTGATCGCGACAGGGGCATATGATGCTCGCTCGTAGACGTTCTTGATCCGCTGGTAAAACGACGTAAAATCGCGTGTCAACATCTTAATGCGGGAGGCCCGCAACCCACAAGGGAGTACGCCCTCGTTCCGCAGCGCTCCCGTTGTTCGCCTCGAAACATACGCGCACCGTGCGCGCATCTGGCAGCCTAAGAATCTAACGAGGTTCCACCTCCAACCAACTGACGCATGGCGATGCATT
>CAZSOG010000247.1:0-7024 GCA_964607555.1 uncultured Pirellulaceae bacterium
TGGGGTTGCGCGCGGTCGGTTTGGAAAACCGACCTACATGTGCCGCCCACCTGGACATTGGGTACTCTTCCCTTCAGCATTCAGAATTCGTTGTTCAGTATTCGATATTCCCCGAATTGGCCACGCGTCAGTTGGTTGGAGGCAAAGCCTCGCTAGATTCTTAGGTGGTAACATGTGCGCACCGTGCGCGCATGTTTTTCCCGAGACCTTACGCCGCAAACCCTACAGTCTCCGGCCTCCAGCCTCGCGGGCGTAGCCCGCGTTAGATTCTTGGGCTGCAGGATGCGCGCGCCGTGCGCGCATATTTTACGACCCGGGTGGCATCCGCCTTTGGCGGATGGGAAGCGGAGACGCACTCGTCCAATGGATAACCAGACGCTCTCGCCCAAACATCGGCCAAAGGCGGATGCCACCCCGCTTGGGTTGCGGGCCTCCCGCGCTAGGACTTTTTTTCTTAATCGCGCAAAGGCTCGGAAACGGTTACCGGCGTTTTGTGTTAGCATTGATTAGTGTTTCTCCGCCGCGCTAAATGATCGAGCCGTAAACAGTTACCGAGAGCACGAACTCAAGTTTAATAATGGACGTGAAGAAGTTATACCTGATGCGTGGGTTGCCCTCGTGTGGCAAGAGCTATACGGCACGACGATTGTGTGGTGAAACGGGTGTCGTCTTGGAAACCGACGAGTACTTTTTCACCCAGGTCGGCTCCGTCGGCAGTTATGATTACCGTGAAGACTTGCTGCCGAAGGCGCGTGCGTGGAATCTTGATCGCTGCAAGTTGGCCATCCGCCAGGGGATTTCGCCGATTGTGATCGACCGCGGCAATGGCCTGAACGCCGAGACGTATCGATACGCGCGTTGGGCGGTCGATCACGCATACCGAGTCGCACTGAAGGAGCCCGAGTCGGCGTGGTGGCAGGAGATCCGTGTCTTGCTGAAATACAAGGACGTGACGCGTGAGATCCTGTACCAATGGGCGGATGTGCTAGCTGAAAAGAGCCGTGCAACACACCGGGTGCCGGCCGACGTGATTCGCCATTGGATGGACACTTGGCGCTGGGATCTGAGTGTCGAGGAGATCTTGAGTTTCGATGCGGGCGAAGATCGTTGATATATCAGCGTTTATCCGCGTTCATCTGCGGTTAAGTATCTTGCGAACCGTGAACGGTTACGGTTATTTGAAGCTCCATGATCTCTTGCTTTCTCCTTGGACGGCGCCGCCCGACCACGGGTCCGCGAAGAAGATCTGGCAAGAATATTACATGGCAAGAATAGGCGAGGATTTTCCTGTCCTGGAATTGCGGTATAATCGTACGTGGAAGGTGAGTTTGTGAACGTGTGTTTTGGTTGTTTGAGAGCTAGGATGTGAGTACGCAATGGCCACGAACGTGATTAGTATCAGCGACGTCATTCTCAACGGCGTTGTTTTTGACCCGAACAACTCCGAGGCCTTGCAAGCGATGGATGCAAAGACGGTCCGGCACCTGTTGCCCGTCTTGCTGTTGCTGGTTCTGGTTATGTCGAGCTGGACGGTACCGGCGCGGTTCGCGGCGGCGGCACCGCCCTACACAATCAAGCAAACGCCGCCGTTGTGTTACGTCCAGAAAACGACCTGGTTCGATTCGATGCTGGCGTCGCGCGCCGCGCTGCAGGCGGACGAGGCGGCGGGCCGACGGCCCGTCCCACGTGTTTCGTTCCACAGTGAGGTGGTCCGTGGTCGAGAGCCGGCCCGGGCAATTTCCGTGCCGCTCCACGGGGTCAAGGAGATCTATTTCTATATCACGGGCGCGCCCGATGTGGTGTACGGGGCGGGTGATTGGATTGCCCCGCGAGCGATCGGTGCCGACGGTCGCGAAACGCTTCTGTGCGCGGGGAAGTTTCTGAGTATTCAGCAAGGGTTTCATACCGTGGATTGCAGTCTTCGCTCGCGCGTCGATCCACCGTTACGCGTCGCGGACCAGTCGTACCAGCACGGAATCAATCTTCAGGCACCGGGCAAGATCCGGGTCAAGTTGCCCGCCGGCGCGGAACGGCTGGAAGCTCGGATCGGGATCGACGACTGGGTCAATCCGGAGACGTACCGGCTGCCGCAACCCTACTATTATCAACCAGAGCATTTTTCGACGGCAGCGTTACGGCACCCCAACAAGTCCGTGCGCGAAAAGACACCACCGCACGGCGCCGTCCGCTTTCATGTGACCGACGCGGCCGGCGCGGCGCGCATGGATCTGTGGACGCATCTTGCGCTGGAGTTCGCGCGGGAAGAACCACGCCGCGAGATGCGCTGGGAGCGTGAAGACCGGTTGCTGGAAGAGGACTGGAAGCCCGGCGACTGGCACGCGTTGGCGCGACGCTATGCCGAGGCATCGGGTCGCGTACCCGGGTTGCGCGCCGCGGCGCTGCACATGGCCGCCGGCGCGTCGGATCGCGCGTCGCTGGACCGAGTGCGTGCGATCTACCTTCGCAGCCGCGCGGTCGCCGACGCGGTCGGGCGCGCCGAGAAGATCGACTTCACGGCGCTGCACGATGCGGTGATGGACCTCATGACTCAATTTGGCGACGAATACCCCAATGGCGCCGACTATCTCGCGCGTTTGGAGAGAATCAAATCATCCATTACGGCAACCCTCGAAGCGTACCACCGTGAACAGCGTGTGGCGGCGCCCGAAGAACCTGCCGACACCCAGCTTTACGCGCGGATCCTGGAATTGCCGGCGCGGTACGCCGAACTTCGCCATGCCGCGCTGACGGCCAACCCGCTGCTGGACTTCGATCGCCTGTTGGTGGTCCGCCGCAAGCCGCACGGCGACCCGCGCCGCGCGATCGGGCGTGGCTACGGAGTGGCCGAGTACCTGGGCTACCCGCGGCAAAGTTCCAAGTGCAACCCCGGGATCGAACAGCCACTGAATTGGGAAAACGATCTGTGCGTGCTTTCACCGGTCGATCGCAATGGTGAACTCAAGACAATTTACCAGCCGCGCGGTAAACGGTTGCTCAAGGACGTCGATCTCAATTGGGACGCGGATCGGCTCCTGTTCTCGATGCCCGGCAGTTACGACAAGTGGCATGTGTTCGAGATCAACACGGATGGGACGAACGTGCACCAGTTAACGCCGACCGATCAGCCGGACGTGCATTTCTACGACGCATGCTATCTGCCGAACGGTCAGATCGCGATGGTCTCGACCGCGCCGATGCAGGGCGTGCCGTGCAACGCCGGTGTGATTGTCGGCATGATGTATAAGATGAACGCCGACGGGTCCGGGATTCGGCAAGTCGCGTTCGAGCAGGATCACACGTATTGTCCCACGGTTACCGACGACGGTCGTATTCTCTATCTGCGCTGGGACTACACGGATACACCGCACGTTTGGAACCGGATCCTGTTCACGATGAACCCCGACGGAACCGGGCAGAATGAGTTCTACGGCTCGAATTCATATTGGCCAAACTCGCTGTTCTTCGCGCGGCCGATTCCGAATCGCCCGACGCAATTCGTGGGCATCGTGACCGGGCATCATGTGGGCCGGGCCGGCGAGATGATTCTGTTTGATCGTGCCAAGGGACGTAGCGAAACCGACGGCGTGGTGCAACGCATTGGCGATCGGCATGGGCGCGTCGAGCCGGTGATCGAAGACAAGCTGACACAGCATTCCTGGCCGAAGTTCCTGAATCCGTATCCGCTCAGTGACAAGTACTTCCTGGTCTCGTGCAAGCCGACGCCCGATGCGCTTTGGGGGATCTACCTGGTCGATGTGTTCGATAACATGGTGCTGCTGAAGGAAGAGGAAGGCCAGGGACTGTTTGAGCCGATTCCGTTGCGGCGCCGGCCACGGCCGCCGATCATCCCCGATCGGACCCAGTCGACGAGCGATTCCGGCACGCTCTATCTGGCCGATATTTACTCGGGGCCCGGTTTGCAGGGCATTCCACGCGGGACCGTCAAGAAATTGAGACTCTACACCTACCATTTCGCTTATCAGAAGCAGGCTGGTATCGAGGATCGGGTTGGCTCGGACGGGCCCTGGGAAGTCAAGCGGATTCTGGGTACCGTGCCGGTGGAGCCGGATGGGTCGGCCCTGTTTGAAGTTCCTGCCAAGACGCCGATTTCGCTCCAGCCACTGGACGCGGAGGGCAAGGCGTTGCAGCTGATGCGCAGCTGGCTGACGGTGCTGCCCGGTGAACGCCGCAGCTGTGTCGGCTGCCATGAAAACAATGCCAGTACGCCGCCCACTTTCATCGGCGCGACCCTGGCCGAACAGAAACCGGCCGAGTCGATCAGACCCTGGTACGGGCCCGCACGCGGTTTTTCGTTCGCGCGGGAAGTACAACCCGTATTGGACAAGTACTGTGTCAGTTGCCATGACGGTAGGCCGTCAGTCGACGGCACCGTCGTGCCCGACTTCCGTGTCCAACCGAATGTGATCTGGGCTTACCAACACGGCCATCCCGATCTGTTGCGGTTCGAAAACCAGCCGCTTGAGCAGTTGGCCAGGAAATACTCGGGCCTGTTTTCGCCGAGCTACATCGCGCTGCGCAAACAGGTTCGAGTGGGCGGCCTGGAAAGCGATCTGCATCTCCTCCCACCGATGGAGTTTTATGCGGATACGTCGCGATTGATGCGGATATTGGAAAAGGGACACCATGGTGTTCGCTTGAGCCCGGAAGCGTGGGACCGCCTGGTGACGTGGATTGACCTGAACGCGCCATGCCACGGCACGTGGAGCGAATTCACTCGTATTCCCGGCGACCAGGAGAAACGCCGCTGTGAACTGCGCGCCATGTACGGTGGCCGGCTGGAAGATGGCGAGGAAGTCGTGCATGGCGATCCGCCGTTTGGCGGTGATCTGACGCCCGTGATACCGCGTCCGGTGAAAAAGAAGTCGGCATCCGCCGCGAAACAAGAGGGGCGTACATTAGTCAGTATGACCAAAGAGAGTCGTAGTGACAACAGAGATGCATCAGTAAACGGCGTGGCCGGGCCGATGCATGACCAACGATCCATGACCCTTGACTTGGGCGCCGGCGTATCGATCCGTTTGGTCCGAATCCCGGTGGAACGCGCGGTTGGTGAGTGCTCGATCGCGCGACCGTTCTGGATGGGGTGCTGTGAGGTGACGAATCGACAATACGCGCGGATCGATCCGGAGCACGATAGCCGGTTCGAACATCGGGGGTCGTGGATCTTCAGCGAGGAGTATCTCGGGTGGCCGCTCAACGCGCCCGATCAACCGGTGGTCCGCGTGTCGTGGGAGGAAGCGCGTACGTTCTGCCGCGTGGTAGCGCGGCGCACCGGCCGGCCCATCCGGCTGCCGAGCGAGCGCGAATGGGAATACGCCTGCCGGGCCGGGGCGGCGACGCCATTCTGGTTCGGACCCGCCGCCGCGGATTTCTCGCCCCACGCGAACCTGGGCGACCGGTCGCTGCGCCGGCTGGCGAGCGAGTCGTGGAATCCCAAACCGCCGGACGTCGTGGCACGTGACGATCGCTTCAACGATGGATTCCTCGTGACAGCCAAGGTGGGCTCGTTCGCGCCGAATCCATTCGGGTTGTACGACATGCACGGGAACGTGGCCGAGTGGACGTCGAGCCGGTACAACGATCGGTCCGACAAGAAGACCGTGCGCGGCGGCTCGTGGCGCGACTTGCCGCAAGACGCCGGGGCAGGGGAGCGGTTTGGTTATCAACCGTACGAAAAAGTGTTCAACGTCGGATTTCGCGTCGTGTGCGAGATGGGCGATGGAGATACCGCGGACAAAAGCCGCTGATGATCGCTCGCGAACACCAACTGCAAGAGAGATGCAACCACGAATCGCTGGAATCGCTCGAATCGCACGATGAGCAGAGAAGAAATGGCAAGAATATTGGATGGCAGGAATATGGGAGGCTTTTTTCGATCAAGCAGATGATCGTGAACGGTTCGTTGGACAGCGTCACTTTTCTTCGTTATCGGTTTGTCAATGTTTGGATTGTCGGTATCCGGGCATGCGTGACACAAAGAGTGGCGTTGTCCAATTACAAGGGCGTTGAAAATGCGACCGAAGGAGGGCGTAATCCCATGTGGGTGCGCGTCTCCCGCATGAGGAGATTGTCATGTGGATATGTCGGCGGTGTAACACCCGGAGCGAGGAAGCACGCAAGATCTGTCGCTCATGCGGGAGTATCCTCGAGGAAGTGCCGGACGACATGCCTGCGTCGGAATCCGAGCAGACTGACCAGGCGTACGTCACGTCCTCACCGACAGCCGCGGCGACCGACCAGACGGATCGAGGTGAAGTTTCGAATGTGATGTTCGACGAGGAAGTGCCGAGTTCCCATGAGTCGCCAACGCGACCAGATTGGATATGTCCGACGTGCGGTGAAGTCGTGCCCGGCAACTTCGAGGTGTGTTGGAACTGTCGCTGTGAGAATGACGGTGATCGAGCACCGGGTACCGCGGCGGCGGCGACGGAGAGTTCCGCGACGAATCATGACGCGCCGTCCGTAGATCCAGCAGCCGACGCCGGTGTGCCCGAAAAGAACGAACGACAACCGACGGACCAGGTCGCATGTTCACGCTGTGGCTCAACCAAGATTATGTGGGATGTGACGGTATGTGACCAAGGTGAATACTCGGATGGTAAGTTGAAAGTTGTGGTATGCGGGAACCCCGAAGCGCTGCTCTTCAAGGATCGCTTGTACGGAATGATACGCGCGGACATCTGCGGCGAATGTGGCCACATCCAGTTTCGAGTGACCAATCCGAGTGAACTCTATGATCATTATCGCGAGTCGCTCGGGCTGGACTGATGGAGACGTGCCGGCGACCGGAGTGGAATCGCCGCGGTCATCCACAGCCTTTGGCCATGAACGGCAGTTTCCTTTACTCTTACTCTTAACGCGGGCTTCGCCCGCAACCCAAGAGAAATCCTCAGGTGTATTATCATTCTTACGGAGGCACTAATTCGACAGCGCCGCTTTTTTTGTTACTGGTTTGTCAATGCTTGGCTTGTCGGTATCCGGCCCCCACCCAGCTCGTCTGGGT
>CAZSOG010000248.1:0-7018 GCA_964607555.1 uncultured Pirellulaceae bacterium
CCCGGTCATAAAACATGCGCGCACGGTGCGCGCATCTGGCAGCCTAAGAATCTAACGAGGCGTTGCCTCCAACCAACTGACGCATGGCGATGCATTGGAGACCTTCGGTCGCTCCTGTGCGGGGTCAGGAGACCCGCGCACAGCGCTAGGTCCCTTTACGCTTCCCGTCCGCCTATGGCGGATTTATCCCGGTGGAGCGCATGATTTTGCACTACACGCGTCCTGCATCCCCGTATCTTCCATCCGCCACCGCCGGGTTTATCCCGGTGGAGCGATGATTCTGCACTACACGCGTCCTGCACCCCCGTATCTACCATCCGTCACCACCGGGTTTATCCCGGCGGAACGGTGATTCTGCACTACCCGCGTCGCTCGCCCGACATCAACTCCCGTGGCGGCTGAACCTCGCCCCAAAAACTTGACTCAAGATCAGCAAATTTCCGCCCATAAGGTCTCTAATGCCCATTGGGCGTCAAGCGAGTCTTTTGGCAGGCCGCGCGTAGGGCCATGATTGGCGATGGCGGTTATCCGAACGGGTTGTCCGCCGCCGGTTTTGACGCGTCGGGCTTCTTCGCGGCCGGTTTTTCCCCAGCTTTGGGAGGTGCCGGTTTGGGGGCCGGCTTCGCGGCGCCGCCGCCGAACGGGTCGATCGGCTTGACCGCCGGGGCGGGGGCCGGTCTCGCGCCGGATGCCGGTTCCTTGGGGGGGGAGGATTCGGATGCTTCGGCCACGACATGAATTAGTGGCCAATCAGCACCGATCGCATGCACACACTGGAGCAGGCCGCTTGCCGACGCGACGTAAATCCGATCTGACTGCGAATTGGTGAACAGAATATCGGTCAGGATGGTCGGGATCGTGCCAACGGTTCCGCCCGTTTGGCGATCCAACACGGTGATGCGGCCAGCCGTTGTAACGCCGTAAACACGGCGGTCCGAAGCCGCCACGAACTGGCGAACGTCCCGCGCCCACCAATTCTCTCGGCCAGTTGACGCGTCGACACAAAACGTGCCTTGATATTTGGTCACCACGTAAACGCACTTGCCGGCGACGATGGGTGCCAGTGTCGTCTTGTCACCGGTGGAAAAACGCCAGAGAATCTCGCCTGTACTCGCTTTGAAGCTGTACAAATACCCGGTCTCGGTAACGGCGAACAACTGGTCCGGCGCCGCATAGGTGACCTGCCCGCGGATCGGAACGCCGGTACTGAGTCGAAACTGAATTTTATTTTGGCCTGGCGTCGCGGCGGTGATGTCACCGTTGGAATTGGCCCAGACAATCCGATTTCCAGCTTGAGTCGGTGGTGAAAACACTTGTCCGTAAGAAAAGTAGGAAGTCGGCCAATGGCTCGCGTCAGGTGCCAGGGAGTATAGTTCCAGCTCGCCCGTTACCATGGGCACGCCGACGAACTCGTTGATGACGGTCCCGCCGGCAGCCGGGATTCCAGCCGCATTGCGCTGCCACACAGGCTTACCGTTAGTCGCGCTCAGGACGTAGACCGTCGTGCCGTTGACGATGACGACATATTTCTCGCTCACCCCAGGCTCGAGTGTAGGATAGTCGCGATTTCCGATCCCCCTGGCCCAAATGGTCTTTCCCGTCTCCGCATCAACGGCCTGGACCATTCCGTCGTCGGACGTGAGATAGAGCGTCACGTCAGGCACGACTTGCTCCTGAACGGTTGAGTTGATCCCGAGATCCTTCAGTGCCGCCTGTTTTTCCGCAGCCTTTTTCTTGGCACCATCGACGCCAAGCGGTTGCCCGTACATGTCCAATTGCCGGTCGGTGAACCGGTACTTGTCGCCCGTTTCCGCGCGCACCTGGACGATGGTCTGTGCTCGAACGGAGCTGACGTGCATACGCATGTCACGCATTCTGCCGCGCGCTGGATCGACACGCAGTTGCGTAAACCAGGCACGTTCCATCCCGTATCGCCGGGCGGCCTGTTGTGGAATCAAGCCACTCGACACCACGTCTTGAGCCCACAGTGGCGGCACGGTCGGAATGAGGCTCAACCAGCAAACTAAACCGAGGCTAAAGCGACACATCATGAATTTTCTCTACTTTGCGTGTAATCCGAATTTCAGCGCTCAATGGTCACAGACTAACTCCATGATAATTCAAGATTCCCGGAAACGCACGCCGAAAAACAGGGCGAAAATCCGGGTAACTCGATGTGACAGGGGCGATCGTGCCTGGCAAGTCCGCGCCCTGATGGGGTCCATCGACGGGGGGGCCCCGTAGACCACATTTGACTTGATCCCTACTATGAGCAGCGTTCGCGCGATGGCGAAATCGCGTCGATCGGGATAGGATTTCAGACGGCTGATGACGGTCTTCGCTGGGTACGGACCCACGGCCGAGCGTTCGCCGTGGTGTGGGTGCGAGCCCAGGTTTCTGGCGGCGAACGGGCTTATCGGACCGTCAGCCGGCATCTGAAACGGAACAGGTTTCGCGTGCCAACGAGCAGTGGTGCGGGATAGCGGCTTGAGTCGCACCTTCTTGTGGGGGGGCATTGGGTTTCCGGTGTGGGGTTTTTCGGTCATGTCTAAAGGAAGTCGAGAAATTAGCCGGCGGCAGAATCAGTCGATCGAGCGAGTTCTCGGCTATCTGAACTTCTCGTCGGGTACACCTGATCCCCAGGTTCTCAGGGCGCTGGATGAGCTATTTCAAGCCCACGGCGAGCCAAGCGCGCCGAGGTGGCCGTTCGTCTGCATGCGTTTAGAGGTCGAGTTGCAGCTACTTGCGGACGACTCGGCGGCCTTCGCGGATGCGTCCCAGGCGACGGCCGTGCTGGAATTGCTGCGCGAGCAGGTATTGCCGGGGTATTTGCAATTTCACAAAGATTTGTTGTTTCACCACGAAGAGCATCATCTTCTCAGCCCATTTTTCGTGGGGCGTGCCTGCGCGGCAGTTTTGCAGGAAGGGCCACCTTGGGACGAGACGACACGTATTCGGGACGGTGCGATACGCCGTTTGAACAACTACATCGGGTACCGGCCGGTACCGACACTGGAAACGCATCGGCACGAACCCTACCCGCACGAGTGGGTGAGTCCCGTACCGATCTACGTGCGTGACGCGGGGGTCGAGCGTGGATCGTATGGGGAGGTCGTTTCGCAGGCGCTGGAGATCCTGGTCGACACCGACCCGGACATCTTGGAGGCCGCGCAGTTCGATCCGGATTTATTGGACGAGCTTGCCTTTGATCCACGTGCCTACGACTTTGATCATCCGGTCAACAAGCGACCCAACTACCATTTTGGGCAGTGGGATCCACATCAGATCGACCAACAGGGGCGCTATCGTCGTTTTGTGTTGCAGGAAGTCACGCTTAATGGTCTGTGTGGACGTGTCAGGACTGCTCGATCGGAGCAGCGTGA
The DNA here is from genome assembly GCA_964607555.1 of uncultured Pirellulaceae bacterium. Taxonomy (GTDB): domain Bacteria; phylum Planctomycetota; class Planctomycetia; order Pirellulales; family Pirellulaceae; genus JAJSAJ01. The sequence goes on from CAZSOG010000248.1 coordinate 3,384, forward strand.
CCTGTTGCGGTTTGAGGCGGCCGCGGTATTGGCGGGGACGATGTTAATGGCATCGGGGATCTGCGGCCGCGGGCCCGGGGCGTACGATTCCGGAGTCACGTTGGTCACCTTGTTGCCGATTGTCGCCGGGTACCGGGACGAGTTTTATAATCGCTTGATACGCCGAGCGCCGGCGGCGTTTCGTCAACACCTGGAGCGACAGGCCCAACAGTTCCATCAGCCGTTTGGCGGTGCCCGAAAACACTTGAATGCGTGGTTGGCGCAGAACCGCGCGAGCCAGCTGCAACATGTCCATCTGGCTAAGATATTTGCGCGCATGGGGCATTCCGGTGCGGCGATCCAGCAGGCGACTATCGTGCCCGTGGCATCCGCGCGCATGCTCTCATTCATCGATTCACGGTTGACGGATGGCCACCGATACGTTCGCGAAGACCGTCTGGATGACGCTATTGCGGCGACCGACCAGACGGTGGATTTGATCCATCGAGCCATTCAGTGTGGCGCGATCGTCGACCCCTGGAATATCTTGGGATTCGATGCCCAATTCAGCTTGTTCCCCGCGTTGGAGAACAGCGTCTACGACCATCGTGTCGATCAATTGATCGACACGATGGAGCAGTTGTTCGGGCTCTATTCGCGGATCTGGAGCGCGGCGGCGGCGGACGACCAGCCGGAGCACTGTGCGAGCGTTGAGCAGCGTTTCCGTGACGTGACCTCTTGGTGGCGCCAATTCGCGGCGCACGAAGTGTCCGCGGTCGACGCGGTCGACGGCATGGAAGTTTACAAGGCGGCACGTAATGTGGCCGAGGCGCTCAGCTTGTGGCACCAAGGTGGCGCGGCCGCGGGCGACGTTAAATTCTGGGCCCCACATGCCCATATGTTCGATTCGCCGAAGGCCTTCGCGCTGGTTATTGAATCCCTGCTCGACCGCGCGGACTATGTCGCCTCGATGGCCTTGCTGATCCAGTGGTTAAGTCAATCCGACGAGATACCATTGCGACAGGGAAACAGCTCTTTTCATGAATTGGCGCAGCGGTGGCTGCTGCGGTTGCTCGACAAAATTCGGACGGAATCGGCGGATGCTGTGCAGGCGGACCAGACGAGACAGCTGATTCGGAAGTTCTTCGATTATTTGGAAGCGAATGCCGGATCGTATTGGCGCGCGCCGACCTTCCAGCTGGGCGTGGAAACGCCCGGTGGCGACGTGCGATCGGACCCGCACACGGATCACTCATTGCACGCTGCTCTGGACGATGAGAGTGTGGACGACGAGGAACATGACCTGTTTGGCGCGGCGTACGAAGGAGTCGTCTACCGCGACAGCACGGATGATGGGATTGACGGCGAGTTATTTGACTTTGGCGCGGCCACGAACGACGAATTCGTGACCGAATCGCGACGCATCGTCGATCATCTGACGTTTCTCAGTACCGTTTCGCAGTTGTGGAAACTGACTTCCGTTCATGGCGTTCTGTGTGGTTTGCCGGTCGCCCGGGATGGCGCCGAGCCCGTTGATTGTATTGCCACAATGTTCCATTGGGTGCGGCACGCCCTGACGAATTACGAGCAACTACTTGAACTCGTCGAAGCGGTCCAGAACTACGCGATCCCGCTGACCGGCACCGATCCGAATTCATTGCTCGAGTACGATCGGCAGCGCGTGAATCGCGACTCGCTGCTGGAACAAATCGTGTTGGCCGCCGTGGACACACTGGTGGCCGCGCGGTCCTTGCTCGCGTCCATCGTCGCCTTCACGCCGAACCATGAACAGAGAACCGAAGAGTTGATTGAAACCTATGGCGAGGAGAGCACGTTCGTGGTCCTTGTCATGGCGGCCTTGTTGCGCGGGGATGACACGCGGTTCGAATATGTGTGGGACGACTTCCTGGCCGTCCTCGAAGACAAATCGCTGCTCTATATTCCGTTGGCGAAAGGGGGCAACGCGCGGGAATTGGTCGCTGCCCGCTGCCGTCAGCGTAATTTGCAGGAGCTGTTGTCATGGCTGCCGCGGCGCGGGTTCTGGGTCGAAACGTGCGACCTGATTGAAATGGCTCGGTACATGGAGACGGAGAATCCCGTTGGACCCGGGGCGGTTACGGAATTTGATGAGCTGTTCAAGCTCGGTTATCGCGCGCTGGTCGATAGCCTTGTGAGTTCCGCCGAGTCATGGCGCGGAAAGACGGCCGATCAACGCCTCGTCAAGACGCTTGAAGAGCTTACCGAAGTCCTGCTCGGCGGCTGGCTCGAGCATAGCCGCACGTTGCGACTCTCCGTCCTCGAATCGGTCAATAGCTCGCGCCGGTGGAATCGGTTGGTCGAGTTCATCCAACGCTACGGCGCCGATCTGTTCTCGCAGGCGTTTCTCCAGCTGAGTAACTTGCGCGCGATCCTGCAACAAGGAGTTGATCAATGGCTGGAACAATTGCAAGAAGATCCTGAAACCGAGGATCTGTTTCTTCTCTTGCGCGATCTGGGGACGGGAATCGAGCGTGCCGAGGCGGTCGAGCATCTGACATTGATCATGGAGGCGATCGTCGAGAACTTCGGTGAGTATCGCGACTATAACGGGACGACGACCCAGTCCGATCGCGGCGACATGCTCTATTGCCTGCTTGACTTTCTCCGGTTGCGAACCCAGTACGATCGCGTTTCCTGGCACTTGAAGCCCGTTATTCTGGCACACGAAATCCTGGTCCGGCGCGGTCATATTCACGCGGCGGAATTGTGGCGCCGAACTCTTGTCGAACGAATTGGCGATGAGGCGGAACGATATATCGAACGGCTTGGCCGGCTGGAAAAGAAACATGCCATGCGAATGTCGACCGTGGCCGATCGATTCGCGGAACGGTTCGTGCGGCCCATGGTGATCGATCGCGTGCGCGCCTTGGTCCAACCGGCAATGGAAGAAGCGTATCGGCCGGGCTCCCATCCCGCGTTCGACGTGCTGGAAGAAGAAACCGCAATTCTCGCCGGGGAGGCCACCGGAATCGGATTCGATGTGCCGGTATGGCTGATTTCGCTGGAGGAAGAAGTCGATCGGCTGCAAAAGGTCACGCACCGACATAACTACCAACGCGAAATACTCAAGGCCGTGCCGGCGGCCACGTTGTCGTACCGTAAGGTGCGCGAGCAACTTCGGCAATGCGCGCATGACGACGACGATGAAGAGGAAGAACCGTAGCAACCGCTGACGGTTGGTTGCTCGATTTAGAGACCTTATGGGCCGGAATTTGATGATCTTGAGTCTAGTTTTTGGATCGGATCGGGTCGGGTCGGTGGCGTTGTTAGATTCTTGGGCTGTAGGATGCGCGCACCGTGCGCGCATGTTTTTTGGCCGGGTGGCATCCGCCATAGGCGGATGTGAAGCGGAGACGCACTCGTCCAATAAATAACCAAGGACTCGCGCCCGCACACTGGCAGAGCCACCCCGGGGCTGTTAAAAGACTGGGGTTGACACATTGATTAGCGCGGCTGGACCGGCATCTCTTTTCTGCCGCTGTCGAGGTTGAATATGGCCTTCAGCCAAAGGATCGATTCCAATCGCGAACCTGGGCCGCCGGTCGCTAACGCTCCCTTTGGCCCAGGCTACGATGAATATGGCCTTCGGCCAAGGCGCTTCGATGGATCCCGGTAAG
>CAZSOG010000249.1:0-7005 GCA_964607555.1 uncultured Pirellulaceae bacterium
GCTACTTTCTTACGGGCGAGCATCGCAATTTCAAGAAGTCGACCGCGACGTTCGGTCGAATCACGCCGCACGAGAATTTCGTGCCGACCCGCGGGGCTGACGGGTGCATTTCCTCGGGCCTCGGCGCCGGGCAGCTCAAGTACCGCTACACGTACGCCGACGCGTACGACAACGGACGCATGGGCGCCCAGCAAGCGGGCGTCCATGCGTGCGGAATCGACTGGTACCTGAACCCCAACGTCCGTGTCGAGTTCGAGTATCTCTATGCTGCCAACAGCCCGAACGGTGGCCTGCCCGACGGAAACTTGAATATCTTCCAAATGCGTACGCAGTTCGAGTTCTGACAGTCGCCAGCTGCCCGTGAGATCTCTCTCCGAAAAACCCTTGACAGCCGCGCGGAGTATTTGGTATCCTAAGTTGTCTCAATGGCCAAGTAACCACGAATGGCCGTGCGAGTAACATGCGCGGTGTGTTTGCTCCGGGACGTGGGGGCAGGATTTCGTCGCCTGCGTATCTGTAGTAACCTGGCCTGACATCGCGCCGCAGTCCGTCACCGGCATTGGTGTCAGGCAAGAAAGGGACGGGGGAATGCCGTGACCCAGGTGCTGCAAGAGTCCAAGTACCCGCTGGATGGGAAACGGGTTGTCTGGGTGATGGATGACCGCGTTTACCGCAGTGGTACCGAATATCGCGTCATTGAGAAACACCCGTGGGAAGCGTCGCCGTTCGCCAACGTGCACAAGTACAATCATGATGTCTTGCCCGCCCACGTCGCGCTTGGGACCGGCGGCTGTACCGATTGCCACCGCCCGGACGCGCCGTTTTTCTTTGCGAAAACGGTCAAGTATCTGTTCGACGAAAACGCCCAGCCGGTGACGATCCCGCAATACGAGCTGTTGGGCCTCTCGCGGGCACACGCGTTGGTCGGTGCCGTTCGCGAAACTTACCTGAAACCCACGACTTACGGGTTGCTGGTCGTGTACGTTTTGCTCGTCATCGCGGGAATCGGGCAACGGACGGTGGGGGGGATATTTGCCGGTCAGACCGCACCTGGCTGGCTGCGTGCCGGAATCTGGCTCGTCGTCCTGGCGTTTGGCGCCGTCTTGGCCCTGTTGTTGCGACGGCCACCGCTGTTGCATTACATGCTGCCGTCACGGTTCTGGCTGGACGGCCATCATTTCCTGGTGTCACTCGTTATCATCGGGATTGGGTTATGGGCACTCGCCACTAAGTTCCGCCGTCGAGTCACCGCGAATCGTTGGTCGGCGTTGGGATCGTTGATCGTGCTGTTCGTGTTGGCCTCACTGGTGCTCGGCCTGTTGGCGGGCGCGCTGATGTTGCTCAAAATCTCGGCCCTCGCCACCCTGACCGGTGCAGCATATACCGTGTTCGATGTGTGTATCGCGGTTGTGCTTGTGGGATCGATTGTCGCGGCGCTCCGTTGGACCTTGGTGCCCGCGGATCGTTGAAACGGGGAAAGGCCGCTCGAAAAGAGGGCTGGCCCGAGTTGGATAGCGCCACGGTTCTATCCGATTCTCCCAAGAACGCCAGTTTGGCATAACTCTCTCACCAGGAGGAACAACATGTTACGGATTCCTTTCAAAACGCCAGTCGTGTCGTGGTCGGTACTGGTCGTTGGGGGCGCAATGGTCTCTTGCATGGGATGCACGCAGTCATCCACGCCGGCAGGAACCGTTGGAACACGTACGTCGATCAACCCAGATGCCGATTCATCCGCCACGGCGGAGGTGTCCGCGCCGGCATTCCACGCCACCGAGTCGAATGCCTCGAATGGACTGCCGCGACTACTCGATCTGGGAGCCGGCAAGTGTCTCCCATGCAAGATGATGACACCCATTTTGGACGACCTGAAGGAACGCTACCAAGGTAAACTCGATGTTGAGTTCATTGACGTGTGGAAGAACCCTGATGTGGCCAAGTCGTATGGGGTTGAAGTCATTCCGACGCAGATCTTTTTTGATGCGTCCGGCAAAGAAAAGTTTCGGCATCAGGGATTCTTCGCGAAAGAGGCGATTCTCGCGAAATGGAAGGAACTAGGCGTCGATTTGGGCGAGACTGCCGCAGCCGCAAAATAAGCACGCTCCGAGGATGAACTACGTGCATCGCGCCGATGTGCAGGCGACCAAAAAGCTGATCATTGACGCGCTCGGATAATCTTGGAACCTGTAACAAAACTGCTTCGGCAGAGTGTTTATCCGCTTCTTCGACGGACGTGGACGTCCATCGTACTCGTTTGAAACCAGGTTTCGTGACTGTCTTTTCGTTAAACTGTGTCGATTACATGACCCAGGGAAGTTATCACATAACCACCGCTCATAGTAATCAATCTAATGCTGACGGTTGGGCGGGCCGATATCTGCCAGGAAGGAGGCCACGTTTCTTCGTCACGTATTACCGGACAAAGCGGAGAACATCGGCGAGCCGTTACTCGCACCACGGCGGATGACGGTTACCGGTCGCGTTGCGAATACGGCACCACTGCCTTGCGCGTCAATCGACAAACCACGCGGCCGAGTGGCTCGAAGTATGTGCATGTTTTGCCAAACCGTTCATTGTTCAGTTGTACGGATGAAACTTTCACGGGATGAGCGCGCGATGAGCGTTCATCCGCTTCATCGACGGACGTGGACGTCCATCGTGCAGGCGCGAAACGGATTCCAAGGAACGTCGGACTGAATACAAACCGCGGTGATTGACTAGCTTGCCTTGGCATCACCGGTTTTCACGCGGCGCCCGCCAGACCGAAACACCAACCAATTCCCTATCGGAGCAGTCAGCCATGGACGGCGATTATGTAGCCGGTATTCACTCCACTTGCTCACGGCATTCGACCCGTAAGTTTTTCGTCTCCTTGTTCACGCTCGCTTGTGTCACCCTGGCAACCGGATGCGGGAGCATGCAGTCGTGGTACCACAACGGATTCAAAGTCGGTCCGGAGTATCGGCGTCCGGCGGTCCGTGTCGAGGATCAATGGATCGATGGCGACAATCCTGATGTCCATACCGACACTCGGTTGGACACGGCCTGGTGGTCAGTCTTCTCCGATCCGGTCCTGGATCAGTTGATTTCGACCGCGTATCAGGAGAACCTGCCACTGCGGGTCGCGGCCTTGCGGGTATTGGAAGCCCGCGCACAGCGCGCGATCGCCAGCGGCAATCTGTTCCCGCAGCAACAGCAGGCCTTTGGCAGTTACGCGCGGAACCAGCGAAGCCGGAACACGCAACCCCGTTTCGGCACGTTGATGCCGCGTGCGTGGGACCAATGGGCGACCGGCTTCGACGCGACCTGGGAGTTTGATGTTTGGGGCCGTTTTCGCCGCGCGATTCAGGCAGCGGACGCCGAGCTGAATGCAAACATCGAGGACTATGACGCGATCCTGGTCACCCTGATTGGCGACGTCGCGTCCACGTACGTCGAGATTCGTTCGCTTGATGAACGGTTGGCCCTGGCCCACGAAAATGTGACCGTTCAGGAGGGGAGTCTCGCCGTCGCCGAATCACGGTTTCGCAACGGGCGCGTGTCCGAGCTGGACGTCGACCAGGCACGCACGAATGTCGAGGCAACGCGGGCGTTGATTCCGGAACTGGAGAAGCAACGTCGCAAGGCGCAGAACCGGCTTGCGGTCCTGCTCGGCATGCCGCCGGCGGACCTGACCGAATTGCTTGGTGGCGCGGGCCAGATCCCCGTGGCACCGGCCGAAATCGTCGTCGGCGTGCCGGCGGACCTGGTTCGCCAACGCCCGGACGTGCGTCGCGCCGAACGCAAAGTCGCCGCGCAGAGCGAGCGAATTGGGATCGCCATGACCGACCTGTATCCGATGTTCTCGGTGAACGGGTCGATTTCGGTCGGCGCGGAAAACCTCAGCGAACTGTTCACGGGCGCCAGCACCACGGGGCTTGTGACACCGAATCTCCGCTGGAATATCCTGAATTACGGCCGGATCCAAAACAATGTGCGTGTCCAGGATGCGCGTTTCCAACAGCTGGCCGTCGCCTATGACAATAGCGTATTGCAGGCATGCCGCGAGACCGAGGACGCAATCGTGGAATTCCTGAAGAGCAAGGAACGGTTGGAACATCTCGAGGCGAGTGTCGACGCCGCGAATCGGTCGGTGAAGACCGTGCAAGCTCAGTACCGAGCCGGCGGCGCCGATTTCGGTCGCGTCTTCGTGCTGGAGGCGGTTCTGGTCACGCAGCAGGAAAAGATGGTCGAGGCGCGGCGCGACGTCGCACTGGGACTGGTCCGAGTGTACAAGGCACTTGGCGGCGGCTGGCAAATCCGCACCACCACCCCCACCGCGCCCGTGGCCGGCGTGGAAAACGCCCAATGAACGACCGCCGGTGACCGTTCACGGGTGACCGAACTCCACGGCGGCATGCGACCAGAAGTCCAGAAAAGGTAGCCGTTCACGGTTCGTTAAAACATTTAACCGCAGATGAACGCTGATAGTCGCGGCAGAGAGTTGTTTTCTTTCTTTGGTTGTGAACGGTAAGAAGCGTGGAATTTGGGTTGTTCGGTGGGGCGTGAGGGAAGTGCACAGGGACACGTGCTTCGGGTTGCGCGCGGTCGGTTTGGAAAACCGACCTACGTGTGCCGCCCACCTGGATATTGGGTGCTCTTTACTTCACCTTTCAAAACTCGTAACCGTTCACGGTTCGCAAGAGATCTCACCGCGGATGAACGCGGATAGACGCTGATATTCCTAGGAGAGAGCTATTTTTCTTCTTCGTATTGCACGTCATCATGATCGCGCGTTCGACTTCGCGCATTGTACCGCGGACTGCCCTATCCGCGCTCATCTGCGTTGATCCGCGGTTTTCAGCTCTCCGGGTCGTGAACGGTTACAGATTAAGATTAAGAGTAAGAGTGAACGGCTACGGTTATTTCTGTGCGGCGGCCTTATGCGCCGCCGTGCACCAGCATGGCCACGCGGGTCACTCGGCGGCCCAGGTTTTCGGCGGTTCCCATCCCAAACTCGTCCGCCGTAATACCACCTTCGATGCCGCTCCATAGCGTGGCGCCCACATGGGCGGTCGGCGCACCGTCGCCGACCAGGATCATGTCCTGGGCCATCAGCGCGGTCTGGACGCTCTTGATCGTCATTTCCTGGCCACCATTGCGTGTCCCGCCAACGGCCAGCACGCCGGCCACCTTGTTCGCCAGGGCGAAGTGGTTCTTGCGAAAAACGATGCACCGTTCCAGAAACGCCTTGCACAGCGATGTCATGTTGCCGAAGTAAACGGGCGTGCCAATGATGACTCCGGCCACGCGCGGGTCGGACAGCTTCGGTACCAATGGCGGGAAATCGTCGCGCTCGCCCGGTTCCAGAGGGATCCCCGCGGCGACCAAGCCATTGATTTTCATGCCGGCCAATTCAATCAGCTCGGTTTCCACTTTGTCCGGCGCGACGCCGGCCGCCGCCTTCAGACACGTCTGTAGCGATGTGGCGGTGGTCATCCCCTTGCGCGGACTGCAACAGATACCCAGGATACGGATCTTGCTCTTGCCGGATTCGGCCGCGGCGGACGTTCGCGTGCCTTGCATCACGGCACCGGCCGCGACCACCGAGCCGGCCGTTCCAAGAAACCCTCGACGACTCACTTCGTTACCCATGATCCTCGCTCCTTGTGCCTGCTCTATATCACTTCGAAGATATATTTCAGGCAGAAATAAACGCCAATCAACAGAAAGATTGAGCCGGTCCCCATGCGCGCCCACCACTCGATCTTGGTCAGCGTGTTGAATGCCTTGCCAACCGAGTTGGCACTGACGGCGATCAGGACGGCGAACACGATAACCGGTACGGCCGTGCCGACGCCATACGCGACCGGTAGGGACACGGCGGAATTCGCGGTGATGGACAGCGGAATCAAGCTGCCAAAAAACAGCGCGGCGGAGACCGGACAAAACGATAATGCAAAAACAACACCCAGCAGCAGTGCCCCCCAAATGCCGAGCGCATCAACGCGCTGCTGCATCCCCTTGCTCATGCCGGATCCGCCCAGACTGATATTGATCAGACCCAGCAGGAACATGCCGACCAGGATCAGGATCGGGCCGAGCATTACCGGCATGTATTTTTGCAAGAACATCGAGACCTGGGGGACGGACAGCGCCGTGGCGATCAGCAGAAACGCCAATCCCAAATACGAGAGCGTACGCCCAAGCGTGTAAAGCAACCCCGTCAGGAACACTTGCCGCGTGTTATCCACGCGCCGACCGATGTATGAAATCGCCGCAATGTTGGTCGCCAGAGGGCACGGACTGATCGATGTCAGTATCCCGAGCCAGAGCGCGGACGTCATGCCAATGATCAGGTCCGTCATTGTTTTGGCTCCAAATATACCGCCGCCACTTTGAGATGTCCTGCGCGAGTTCGACCAGCGGGAGAACGGACTGCGTCAATTCACTATCCAGTCGGACGAACCTAACCGCCTGTAGAATAACCACGTACGCCATCCTGCACGTACTTGAAAAACTCCGCCTTCTTGCCGACCAATGTCCAGACGCTGCGCATCGGTTTCCACTGGACGACTTTGCCATTACGCACGTCCGCGATCACCAGGATGGGGCTCTTCACCTTGTACCCGCGCGTGAATTTCGCGTTCTTGGGGTCCTGGTAGTCCATCAGCGTGAACATAACCGTCTTTGCCTTGAGCTGTTTCGCAAAGGCGGAGTGAATCGCCTCGTCAATATACGCACTGATCTTGCGGCACGTGGGGCAGCGCTGCGTTCGATGAAAATAGATGGCCGCAACGTAGTGATCGGGGACCTTCACAGGTTGTTCGGCGGCAAATGCCGGCAAGGCAACGCAGGAAACCACCGCGCTAATGACCAGCAGCCGAACCGTTCGATGTACCGACATGATTCATGACTCCTTTCAGCTCTGTATAAGATCTTCGAGTTTCTTCTGCACGAACGCGACGAAAGCCGGCCGGTCGTCAACCAGTTCCCAGACTTTCATCAGGTTTTCCCACTTCACTC
>CAZSOG010000250.1:0-6998 GCA_964607555.1 uncultured Pirellulaceae bacterium
ATCGTCGGTTCGATCGGTACCCGCCGCAGCCAGCGTTATCTCGGCACTCAACCCGATCGCAACAACGAGCAGCACAGCGAACGCAGCCGCCGGGCGGTTGCGGGCGGCCGAACGCTCGATCCCGGTCTGTCGTTGATTGTGCTTCATCTTTTTGGAACGCGTCCCAAAACTGGATCTCAACACGTACGATGGACTTCCAAGTCCGTCGAAGCAGCGGACAGATACGTCTGCCGAGCTCGTCTTGCGGCAGGCGTTTGGAACCAGTTCCAAACCCTGTTTTCCAACACGTCCTTGACCGCCCACGCCGTAAACGGTTTCGAGGATATTTCCCGTTACCGGTCGCGAAAAGCAATAAAATTGCGTCGCGCATAAGCGGCTGCGAAGAGCGATGTTTCTTGCGACAATCTCCTGGGAGCGGACGTGCCGGTCGAACTACGCGCGGAGCGGGCGTTGGCGTTTGGCGCCGGGAAAGAGCTCGCGGATCAGGCGTGCATCTTCTTCGATCTCGAAATCGAACATGCCGGCCAGAACAAAGTCGGCGCCGTGATCCCACGTATATTGAAACGCCTTTTGTGGCGGGATCGCGCCGGCCGCCATCACTTTATAGGCAATCCACGGCTTCGTGACGGTCTTCATGAACTCAGCCACTTTTTCCGGCGCGGGGCAGAAGCTGGAGTCGTAGTCGATCGCGGCGGATGGATAGTCATGCGCGTGAAACGTCTTCAAGTAGAAATCGACATCGATTCCCGCCTTCTCGCAATCTTCGATCGGCCCCAGGCGATGCGCGCCGAGTCCGGTAGGTAATCCGTGGGCCTTGGCCATGTCCACGGCCTTGCCCAGCAGGTCCAGGTCGGCTGGTTTGGTCCGTTCCGCGGCGTGCGCGCCCCACGTCGGGTTGCGAAAGCCGCAGACGGTATCCGCCTCGACGCCCGACACATAAAGCGCGTCGGTGCCCGAATCCACGAGTTGCTCGATTTCACGATTGAAACGCGGCAGACCGCCCACCAGGGCATGGAACGTGCAGGTGATCCATTGCATCTTGCCGCCGCGCCGCCGGTGCTCCTGCAGAATCGCGATGGTCGACCGAACATTGTGAACCACGAGCGTATTGATGCCGTTCTGCTCCGCGATCGCCAGCGTTTCTAGTATCTTCTCGTCCGTGTTGTAGTGCGTGGCCAACGCATAGACATATTTCAAGTCACGGCTGTGCGTATAATGCGTCAATAGGTTGCCACCAAGTAACAAGCGACTGATCTCCATGTCGCCGATATGTCCGGTCGGCATCGCGCCGGCGTTGGTTGACTGGACCGGCACCGGCGTCTTTGGATCTTTTTCCGAGGCGGACGCGATCTGTTCGCCTGCCTTCGCGGCCAAGCCGGCACCGGCGGAGGCCAACACCGACTTCTTGACAAAACTGCGACGATTCATTTCGGCGGACATATGCAAGCTCCCAATAAACAGACCTCGATCCGTGCCACGGAACTCGATTCTACCATAAACGGCAACCGTGGACCAAGTTGGTTTCTCCCTCGATTTGACATCACGGCGCGGCTGGGCTGTTAAAACCTTGGAATTGCCGCCAGAGGAACCCTTGGCTGTTAAAACATTGGGGGTTGACGCCAGAGGAACCTTATCTGGTTTTTATGCCGTTTGCGAACCGTCAGCCATGGGGACCTTACAGGGATCTATCGAAGCACCTTGGCCGAAGGCCATATTCATCGTAGCCTGGCGCACAGGGAGCCGAAGGCGACCGACGCCCCAGGTTGGTATTTGCCATAGAGTCCTTTGGCCGAAGGCCATATTCAACCTCGACGGCGGCAGCAAGGAGATGGCGGTCCAGACGCGCTAATCCATGTGTCAGCCGCCGTCTTTCAACAGGTCACGCCTTGGGTATGTCATAGACGGGCACAGGCAGTCGTTCGCCGTCCTTCAATGCCGATTGGTGGGCGATAATACCGGGCACGGTCATGGACAGCGCTTCGTAGACGTTCACCTTGGGCAAACGGTCTTCGAGGATCGCGGTCACGAACTCGTTCGCCAGGTGGCCATGAGATCCACCATGTCCCCCGGCCGGCATCCCCGGTGGCAGGGCCGGCCGGACGATGTTGGGCAGGTCCTTCGCCACGCCGTGATAGCCGGTCGCGTCCATCCAGCCGCGTTCGCCAAAGACCCGGCCCGTTTCGACGACTCGATCACGGATCGCCTTGCACATCAGCATCCGTGACGCGCCGCCTTCGCTGGTGTCGAACAATGCAATTTCGTCAGTGAAGCGATTATTGTACCGATTCGCGCCCGGCTGAAATGGCGCCAGACCGCCTTGAAAGCCGAGGCACGACACGGACGTGAACCGCTTCCCGGTCACGCCAATATAGTAAGCGGTCGAGTGCGTGGGATACCACAGCGGTGGCGAACCAATGCGCCAACCGTGAAATGAATCGATCTGTTTGGCCATATAGTGGTAGTACTCGCCCTCGGAGAAAATCAACCGGCCGAACCCGCCCGCCTGGTAGATCTGCCGCATGGCATGGCAGTCGGCGCGGAAGTAACTGGTCTCGGCCATCATGTGTTTCATGCCCGTTTGCCTCACGGCCTCCAGGAGCTCGTCCGCTTGTTCCAGCGAGCCCCAAACGGCCGGCACGGCCGTCATGACATGCTTGTCGTGCCGCAGCACTTCGATCGCGTGCCGCGCATGACTGGGCGCGTCGGTCGCCACGAATACCGCCTCGATCGTCGGATCCTTGACCAGGACCTCCAGAGATTCATACGACTTGGCACACCGGCAGGCTTTCATCAGACCGCGGCAACGCTCGGGAATCAGGTCGCTGACCGCAACGACCTCGACATTCGGGTGGTTCTGAAACCCGAACTGAGCGCCGAAGCGACAGGTGCCGTACCCAACGATCCCGACGCGCACTTTTCGATCGGAAACGGGTTGCCACGGCTTCGGCGCCGCCGCGGCGGCGTCCGCCACATCGGCCATGCCACCGGCCGCCAACGCTCCCAGAGTTCCGATCCCCATCTGCCCAAGAAACTCACGTCGCTTGATCGAATCGTCAATCATGGCAAGACTCACTTGAATTGGGGGGTATGAAACAATAAAACAACTTCGCGCCGCGGGCCTTCCGAGACGCTTGTCCGCGCGACGCCCGGGCCCGTGCTCGACCGCACACTTCAGGGCAGTTCACGCACCCGTATATTTCGGAACAGGAACTGCCCACCGTGCGGGACCTCGGCCTGGAGCGCGAAATAACCACGTGCCGCCTTGATCCCATCAACCTTCCAAGACGGACGCCCATTGACCTGCAGCGCCACGGTCGTGCCACGGACCGTCAGTTGAAAACGAGTCCACCTGTGCACGTCGATCGGGACCTTGTTCACGGCTTTCTTGAAACCGACCAGTTCGCCTTCCATGCCCTTGCGCAGATTCACCTGGTACCGGTTGGGCCAAGGACGTCCCTTCGGTACCTCGGTGTACGCAATGTAGATCCCTGAATCCCACTGGTCCGACTGGAGCGTTTTCCATTCCAACTCGAGGACAAAGTTGGCGTATTTTTTCTTGGACTGGACAAGTCCGTTGCCTGCCTTAAGGAGAATCGCGCCATCTTGCACCTCGGCTTCACAACCGGTCACGTCCCAGTTATCAAGTGTCTTGCCATCGAACAAGACGACCGCATCTCCGGCATGTAGCGTGGCAGCACAACAAGAAGCAGACAAGAAGACAACAAGCACAGGGTGACAACAACGCATGAACCAGGTTCCTTTCGGTGATGGTTTCCGCTAACAAACAAGGACCCGCGGAAGTACTCAACCCGCGGGCCGAGCGCCGGTGTGAAGACGGTTTTCTAATGCGCAAGGCCCGCAAGCCACAAGCGGAGTGCGTCCTCCTTCGGTCACGCTCCCGACCGTTGCTTGGAAATATGCACACGGTGCGCATCCTACAGCCTAAGAATCTAACGAGGTTCCACCTCCAACCAACTGACGCATGGCGGCGCTGTGGAGACCTTCGGTCGCTCCCGTGCGGGGTCAGGAGACCCGCGCACAGCGCTACGTTTTGTCCCGTCCGTCCGCCACCGCCGGGTTTATCCCGGTGGAGCGATGATTCTGCACTCCACGCGTCCCGCACCCGACATCAACTCCCGTGGCGGCTGAACCTCGACCCAAAAACCTTGACTCAAAGTCATCAGATTTCGGCCCGTAAGGTCTCTAAACGTAAAGCGCTCTCAGATTGAACAGGCACCGTTTGACATTATTCAGCGGATCGCCGGCGGGCCGCTCGTGCTCGATGATGAACCACTCGGTTCCTCCCGTCTTTTCGAGGATGCCGAGGACCGTTTTCCAGTCCACGTCCCCGTCGCCTAATACGGCCGAAGGCGCGCCGCCGGTCTCCTTGAGATGCACGGTCGCCGAGCGTCCGGGAAACCGCTTGAGGATCGCGATCGGATCTCCTCCACCCTCGACGCAATTGCCAATATCGAGTTGCATGACCACATCTCGATTCGTGTTTTCAAAAAACACATTCCAGGCACACTCATATCAATTCCTCACTGTCGCATCATCTCATGGAAACGATCTCACGATTCGTATCCTACGATGATTACGCGCGCTTTTCCAGTACCAAATGGACGTGCCATTGTTGAGGCTTCCGCGACGGTCTGTTTTCTCAACGCGATGAGCCTGCTATACTCGATTCTCGTAACTGTTCACGGACCAGAAGAAAAAAGAACACTAATCGACGCTGATTCTCGCTAATATCGGAAAACCTCATCTTGAAATACGTTCGACTTTTCTACGACCTGCCGGATTCATGTTGCGTGTTGCGGACTTTCCAGGGCGGTATCATTCGTGCGGATCAGTGAAGATTAGTGTTCCTTGATAGCAGGTGTCGTGAACGGCTGCCGATTCTCGAACAACCGGTCGGCACGCCGGCATCATGCGCGGCGTCGCGAACGCGAAACCACGGGACAAGCGGGAGAGCCCATGAAGAACAAACCCAAGATCGGCGCCACCGGCGAAACGACGTTTACCGTGCGGCCTGAACACTCGATTGATCTGCTGGACGACTCCCGGCTCGCCGTGCTCAGCACACCCTCCTTGATCTGGTTTCTCGAACACGCGGCGCGCGCGGCGCTGACGCCTGTCCTGGAGCCAAATGAAACCACCGTGGGAACGCAGGTCGACGTCCAGCATTTGGCCGCGACACCACTCGATTTCGAAGTCACTTGCGTGGCACGCGTGATCCACCTCGATGGGCTATCGGTGACGTTTCAGGTGCATGCGACCGACGGCCAAGATACCATCGCGCGCGGCGTGCACCAGCGCCGCGTCGTCCCGATCGACCGACTCGCACGACGCGTGCGGAAGAAGAAGGAAGCCAGGAAGTCAAAGTGATGAGCGGTTGGATGAGAGATGAAACAACAACGGGAGTTGGACCGATGACTAACATGAAATTGCGGCAACTGGCGACCTGGGCGATTTGCGGAGCGGTCCTCGTGGCTATCGCGGGCCTGCATTCGCGCGCCGCGGACCGCGCGACGCGGTCGAGCATTTTCCGGCGCGATAACCTGGTTGCCTGGTGCATCGTCCCGTTTGACGCGGCCAAGCGCCAACCGTTGGAGCGTGCCAAGATGCTGAAGCGACTCGGACTTACCAAACTGGCGTATGACTGGCGTGCCGAACACGTCCCGAGCTTCGAGGACGAAATCCGTAGCATGCAGCGGGAAGGCATTGAGTTCTTTGCGTTTTGGTCTCCCGCCAGCAGGAGCGATGGATACAACTCGATGATGCGGCTGATTAAACAATACAAGCTGCATCCGCAGATCTGGATGATCGCGCCATCCCAGCCGGGCGATTCGGACGCCCAACGTGTCGCGCGCAACGCGCGGGCGATGCTCCCGTTCGTGGCCGACGCGCATCGGCTCGGCTGTGCCTTCGCGCTATACAACCACGGTGGTTGGTCCGGCCAGCCGGACAATCTGATCGCGATGGTGCGCTGGCTGCGGGACCAGGTGCATCGCGCCGATATCGGGATCGTCTACAACTTCCATCACGGGCACGAGCACCTGGACCAGTTTCCCGCGGCATTCCAACGCATGCTCCCCTATCTCATGTGCGTGAATCTGGACGGCGTGACGCCGGGTGGCCCGATGGTCTTGCCGTTGGGGCACGGCACGAAGGACCTCGAAATCCTGAAAATGGTCCGTGATTCAGGGTACCGCGGCCGGATCGGGATCCTTGACCATCGCGCTAACTTGGACGCCGAAAAAAGTCTGCGCGAAAACATCGAAGGCCTCAAGAAATTACTCCACACACTGGGCGACCGGGATGCACTGCGCTCGTTCGGCGGAGATCGATAGGGGCAGTAAAGGCAAGAAAATGGTTGGCCATGAACGGCCATTTGGTTCCTAATCTTCGAACCTGTCGCAAGACCTGGTTTCAAACATGTACGATGGACGTCCACGTCCGTCGAAGAAGCGGATGGACGCCCCTGCCGGGACGGTTTTGTGACCTCTTCGTCTTACTCTTCATCCGAATCTTGATCGACATCACGTGTCACGGTGCGGGACCACTCTCCTGATTCATGGGCGCGGAATATATCCTCATTGGAGATGAGCTCATTTGCGCTGCGCGCGTGACCAACAAGGGCCGGAAGAGGAGTAAGAGTAAGAGTAAGATATGGGGTAGCCGTTCACGACGCCTGCCATCAAGGAACACTAATTTTCACTGATCAACACTGATGATACCGCCCTGGAAAGTCTGCAACACTCAACATACATCTGGCAGGTCGTAGAAAAGCCGAAGGCATTTCAAGATGACGTTTTTCCGATATTACAGTACTTGACGGTTGCGGCAGTCGTGAGGAGTTTTTGCGGGAGACCCCTGGGCCATCGGCGCACGGTCGGTGTTTATGTCTTTACCGCGAAGCGGTTACATTCCACGGCCCAGGGTCGCCGTCGGCCGGGGCGCAGCCACGGGCGGCGGCGCACCCTGGGTACGCGTCC
>CAZSOG010000251.1:0-6979 GCA_964607555.1 uncultured Pirellulaceae bacterium
TCCTTCGGACCAAACATCATCAAGGCAGGCCACCACCACCGGTTCAAGGCATCTTTCGATCCGTTCCTTCAATCGGATATCCTCATGGCGAGCAACCACCAGCTTCGTTGGCGCGCCGGCCACGCGAAATTGGACGGCTCAATCACGATTGACACGCCGGGGACCCAGGCGGTGGTCGGGTTCGCCAACGGGCGGACCTGCCGATTGGGCGACGTTACGATCACGCCCAAATGTCCTTATGCGGCCCTTTACGTATGTGCCAAGGAACCCAATCGCGATTTGTCGGATGCCCCGAACCTGATCGTTGTCGCGATTGCCCGCGCCCGAAACTCGGGAATGAAGGTCTATCACGACGATCGCATTCTAAATGCCGGCCACCTTCCGATCGTCATGGAGCCCGTCAAAGCGGAAATCGCGTTGCATCGAACGGGTCTGCCCACCGTTTACGTCCTGGATCACAATGGGCGCCGTACCGACAAGACGCTACCGGTGGTTGATGGCAAATTCGAAATCGATGGCGCCCGGGATCGCACGTGCTACTATCTGGTGCAGTATCGGGAGAAATAAGAAATTAAAAATAAGAAATTAAAAATTAAAAATAAGAAATAAGAGACCGGAGATTAGATTCTTAGGCTGCAGGGTGCGCGCACCGTGCGCGCAGGTTTCCAAGCGACGGGCGGAGCGCGACCGAAGGAGGGCATGCGCCCGCGCGAGTTGCACTTGGTTGAATTGTCGCGAAATCGAAAACTGGCGCCACATACTATTTGGGGGTACCGTCGGCGAATCAGGGGGATTTCCGCATAGTGCGTGTGGGGTTGACGCGGTAGAATGGAATACGTGAGCGCATCTGTCAAAGACGTCAAGGTACGGCAGGTATCCGGTATCGGCCTGGCAGGCTCCGACCGCTCGATCCTCACGCAAGGCATGAAAAAAAAGGGTAGCCGTTCACGACACCTGCCATCAAGGAACACTAATCTTCACTGATCAACACTAATGATACCGCCCCAGAAAGTCTGCAACACGCAACATAAATCTGGCAGGTCGTAGAAAAGCCGAAGGCATTTCAAGATGAGGTTTTCCGATATTAGCGAGAATTAGCGTCGATTAGTGTTCTTTTTTTCTGGTCCGTGAACAGTTACAAAAAAGGCACCCCGTTCGCGAAGCGTTCGGTCCGATTGGCTGAAACCGGGGTTAAATTTGTTGGTGGCGAACGATCGGAGATTGAGGTGAATGGATGAAGAAGAGGCTTGTTGTCGTCTGGCTCGTGCTATGTTTGGCTTCGGCAGTAGGGGCCGCTGATTTGCGGCCCATCGCTCCGTTCGAAACTGGCACGCAGCTGACTTCCGGCACGGAAATTGATCGGCATGTTCTGGCGAAACTGAGGCGTCTGGATATCCAGCCAGCCCTTGTTTGTTCGGACGGCGTCTTTGTGCGCCGTGTCTACTTGGACGTGATTGGCACGTTGCCAACCGCCAAGGAGGCGAGTGAGTTCATTCTGGACACACGCAAGAACAAGCGTGCCATCCTGATCGACCAGCTTCTCCAACGCGATGAGTTCGCCCTCTATTGGGCCCTCAAGTGGGGTGACTTGCTGCGTATCAAGGCCGAGTTCCCCATCAATCTGTGGCCGAACGCGGTCCAGGCGTACCATCATTGGGTGCGTGAGAGTATCCAGCAGAATATGCCGTACGATGAATTCGCGCGCCGGCTGCTGACGTCGAGTGGCAGCAATTTCCGCGTTCCGCCGGTCAACTTCTATCGGGCCGTGCAACGCAAGGAGCCGGTAACTTTGGCACAAGCGGCCGCATTGACGTTCATGGGAGTGCGGCGCGACAATTGGACGGACGAACAATGGGCGAAAATGGCCGTCTTTTTCTCGCGTGTTGGTTACAAATCGACCGCCGAGTGGAAAGAAGAAATCGTCTTCTTTGACTCGCTTACCCCATCCAAAGAGGCAAACCCAAATGGGTCACTGAACGGTCTGCTTCCCGATGGTACGACGGTCATGATCAAGCCGGACCAGGATCCGCGCAAGGTCTTTGCCAACTGGTTGATATCGGCGGATAATCCGTGGTTCGCGCGCAACATCGTGAACCGAATCTGGTTCTGGTTACAGGGCCGCGGCATTATCCACGCACCGGATGATGTGCGTCCGGACAATCCGCCGAGCAACCCCGAGTTGCTGGCCTACCTTCAGCGAGAACTCGTGCTACACGATTACGATCTGAAACACATCTTCCGCCTGATTTTGAATTCACAGACATATCAGTTGTCTTCGATTGCCAGACAGGACACGCTCGAAGCGCGCACGAATTTTGCCTTCTATCCAGTGCGCCCGCTCGGCGCCGAGGTATTGGCCGACGCGCTGTGTCAAATCAGCGGCACGACCGAGGAATATTCGAGCGCGATTCCCGAGCCGTTCACGTTCATCCCCAAGAACCAGCGTTCGATTGCACTGTCCGATGGCAGTATCAGCAGTTCGTTCCTCGAGATGTTTGGGCGGCCGTCGCGAGACACGGGCTTGGAGTCGGAACGATCTGACCGCCCAACCGACGAACAGCGCTTGCATATGCTGAATTCAAGTCATGTGCAACGCAAGATCGTACAGAGCCCGAAGCTGCGCCAGCTGGTCCGTTTCAGCAGAAACCCACGCCAGGTCGCGAATCGAGTGTACCTGACCATTCTCTCTCGGTTTCCGACCCCGCGTGAGCTGAAGACCATTCAGGACTATTCACAATCTGGCACGGCGCGTGGGCAGGACGCGCTGTACGATGTGGTGTGGGCTTTGCTCAATAGTGATGAGTTTTTGTACCGGCATTGACACGGTTCGTGAGCGGCTAACGGCGCGCGAACTACCGGAGAACGGTGGCTTGATCTTCCAGGTGAGGTGGTGGCATGAGCAGTCAAAATGAATCGCAGATGGAACGAATGCCCGAACGGAGCAGCGCATCATCGCTGCCGATCAGCGCGCTACCGATGTCGCGCCGATTGGCACTGCAGTGCGGCATGGTTGGCGCGACCGGCTTTTGTTTAGCCGACACGCTCAGTCGACCGGCATTCGCGGCGGCGGAGTCCGCGAAAGCCAAGGCCGTGATTCAGATCTGGATGTGGGGCGGACCGTCCCACTTGGACACCTTCGACCCCAAGCCGGAGGCTGGCTACGATTATTGTGGGCCGTTGGACAAGCCGATTCAAACCAACGTTCCGGGGACGCGAATCTGCGAACTGCTCCCGCTGCTGGCCAAGCAGGCCGACAAGTACTCGATCCTGCGCGGGATGACCCACGGCATCAACGCGCACGAAACGGCATCGTACATCGTGCAAACCGGACGCAAACCGGGTGGTAAACTCGTCTACCCATCGGTCGGGGCCGTGGTTTCCCTGTTCAACGGAGTCGCGGCGGGATATGAGGGTCTGATTCCGCCATACATTGTGTTGACACAGCCCCAAGGGCGGTTCTCGGAAGCCGGTTTCATGGGCTCACGCTACAAACCGTTCGCCACCGGAGGCGATCCGGCCAGGACCCCGTTCGCCGTCGAAGGCGTTGTTGCCAAAGGGATCTCTGAAAAACGCCAACGCGCGCGGCGCGGTCTGATGCATAACCTGAATACGCTCGGCCAGGCCATGCCGGGCGACACTCAGTTCGTCGCGCTCGATAAGTGCGAGGAAAAGGCATACGACCTGATCCTGGGCGATGCCGGCAAAGTCTTCGACCTCACGATGGAGAAGGATGAGGTGCGCGAGCGGTACGGTCGTAACACATTTGGCCAGGCCTGCCTGGTCGCGCGGCGGTTGATCGAGAAGGGAGTTCATTATATCACGATCAACTATAAAGGCTGGGATACGCACAAACAGAATTTTCAGGCGATGCGCCGCAACTTGCCGAATCTGGATGCGGGAATGTCCTCATTGCTGACGGACCTCACCGATCGCGGGCTGCTGGACAGTACGATTATCTGGTGGTCGGGTGAGTTTGGGCGAACGCCCAAGGTCCAATGGCAGCCACCCTGGAACGGCGGCCGCGGACACTACGGCCGTGCGTTTTCGGCGGTCGTTGCCGGCGGCGGTTTCCAAGGTGGGCATGTTGTTGGCAAGACCAACGAGAAGGGCGAGGAGGTCGCGGAACGTCCCGTCCATCCGACGGATCTTATTCGCAGCATGTACACTTTACTGGGCATCGACTCGAATGCCACGCTGCCGCATCCGCAAGGGTTGAAGATACCCGTGATGCCGAAGGCGGATGCCGACGCGATCAATGGCGGTCTGCTGACGGAAATCATGTTACACTGGAAATCACACACAGGCTTGCTTGTGGAGAGCATGATGAACAAAAAGTCCTGGAGCATTCCCATCGCGCTCGTGGTGCTGCTGGGCGCGGTGCCCACGGCACCGGCACAGGTCGCGTCGCGCGCGCCCCATATCGGTTATGCGTTTCCCGCCGGCGGTCAGGTTGGTGCGACCGTCACGGTGTCGCTGGGAGGCCAGTTTCTCAACGGTGCGGATAGCATCTATGTGTCCGGATCCGGTGTCCATGCGACCGTGGTCAAGCTCAAGAAGCCGATGAGTAACAAAGACGCGAATATTTTGCGCGACAAGTTGAAAAAAGCACGCGAGAAGGCAGTCGCGGATCGGCCCAATCGAAAATTCCGTGGCAAGAAAGTCACCAACGCCGTCATTGCGCAATATGCCATGCAGTTGGGCGTCTCGCGCGAACAGTTGGAGGCGTTCAACGAATACCGCCGGATCAAGAGCGATCCCAAGCGGCAACTCAACCCGCAACTTGCTGAGCAACTCATTATTGAAGTCACCATCGATCCCGACGCGGCGCCGGGCCGGCGTGAAATTCGCGTCAAGACAACACTCGGGCTGACCAGTCCCGTCTGGTTCGATGTCGGTACGCTCCGCGAATACAACGAGAGCGAGCCGAACGATAATACGTTGACCACCGATATTTCAGAATCGCTGCCGTTTGTCTTGAACGGACAGATCTTGCCCGGCGATGTCGATCGCTTCCGCTTTGCGGCAAGACGCGGACAGCGGCTGGTCGTGGCAGCTAGTGCGCGCGACTTGATGCCCTATCTCGCGGACGCCGTTCCCGGTTGGTTCCAAGCCACGCTGACCCTCTATGACACCGACGGCAAAGAGCTGGCGTATGACGATGATTTCGAGTTCCATCCGGATCCCGTTTTGTTCTACAGGATCCCGAAGGATGGACAGTACGTGTTGGAGATTAAGGATGCGATCTATCGTGGTCGCGAAGATTTTGTCTATCGCGTCACGATGGGGGAAATACCCTTCGTGACAAGTATCTTTCCGCTGGGCTGTCAGGTTGGGCACCCTGCCAGCTTTGCACTGCAGGGCTGGAATCTGCGGCAGGACCAGTTCGTGTTCGATGCCACGCAACATGAAACGGGCATCGCGAGTGTCCCAATCCCAAATCAAAAACACGGATTCAATCAAGTCAAGATCGCCGTCGACGCGCTGCCCGACCTGTTCGAGCAGGAACCGAACGACCAGCCGGCCGAGGCGCAGCAGCTGGATCCACCGATCATCATCAATGGTCGAATCGATCGGCCGGGGGATCGCGATGTATTTCGGTTCGTGGGGCGCGAGGGGGGACAGATCGCGTTGGACGTGCAGGCGCGTCGCTTGAATTCTCCGGTTGATTCGTTGGTTAAGCTAACCGACGAAGCAGGCCGCTCGATTGCCGCCAATGATGATTGCGACGATCAAGGCGATGGGTTGACGACCCACCACGCCGATTCGCACCTCTTGGCCACGCTGCCACGCGACGGGGTTTATTACGTGCACCTCACGGATACTCAGGATCACGGCGGCGAACAATACGCGTATCGCCTGCGCGTTAGCGCCCGGCAACCCGACTTCGCACTGCGGGTAACGCCATCCAGTATCAATGCACGTCCCGGAACCACGGTTCCGATTACGGTTCATGCCTTGCGCAAAGACGGATTCGACGGCGACATATTCCTATCGCTGCGACGAGCGCCGTTCGGATTCTCCATGAGCGGCAGTTGGATTCCGGCAGGACAAGAGAAGATGCGGGTTACGCTGACGATCCCGCGCACGGCCAGCCAGAAACCCGTGGCCTTGGACCTGGTCGGACGGGCGGTGGTGGCCGGCCACCCGGTGACCCGAACCGCCGTTGCCGCTGATGACATGGTCCAGGCGTTCATCTACCACCATCTCGTTCCCGCATCCAAACTGCTCCTGAATATCGCCGGCCCCGCACGCTATCAGGTACTTGCCCAAAGGCAGCGTCGCGGAAAAGGCAAGATGAGACGGACGACGCCGCTCAAGTCGTTTGGCCGGACGGCGATCAAGTTGCCCGTCGGACGCACCACGAATGTGCCGATTCTCGCCAACGCACCGGCGGCCGCCGATCAGGTCCAGTTTGTCTTGAACGACGGACTCGAAGGAATCTCCGTCAAGAAGATCAAGACGCAACAAGGAGGACTCGCCCTGCAGGTCAAGACCGATCCGGAGAAAGTCAAACCGGGCACGAAGGGAAACTTGATCGTCGACCTGTTCGTGGAACGGAGTTTTGCCAAGAAAGGCTCCAAGGGAAAATCGAACAAACGCCGCATCGCCGTCGGCACGCTGCCCGCCATCCCCTTCGAAATCGTCCGCGCCGGTTAGACCGTCAATCAAGGTTTCCAGGGGCTCACGCCCAACCAGCAGGCTGAACATCAGTACCTGGCGGCGCCGCCCGATTTCCAGGTGGGCGGCAAACGTAGGTCTGTTCTCCGAACGGACCGCAGCCCCGCCCTACTCACCTGATTCCGCACCGTGGCAGTCTGGCGTTGGGCGATCGCCAGGTCCTTTCGGAGAAAGGACCTACCTATACCGCCCAAACATCCTTTGGGCGATATAGGTAGCGAGGTTTTCCAAACCGACCGCGCGCAACCCCAATCCCATGCCCCTGTCCAATTCCCCCACGCCCCACCGAGCAACTCAAATC
>CAZSOG010000252.1:0-6978 GCA_964607555.1 uncultured Pirellulaceae bacterium
GGATGGGGGGGGGGGTGGGCCACAGGCTATGGGCGGCGTGCCCGGTAGTGGCACACCGCCCGCGCACGGCCCCTTTCTGGGCGCCGACCACGTCCACCGATGTCGGTTCCGCGCCGAGCACCGCGTCGGGCTGACGCGGGATGCCGGTCAGCCCATTGTGTTTCCACGCATCGGCCATGGCGTAAGCACCGGTGAATCCATTTTCTTCGTTGACCGAGCATGCGAGCACAACGGTCGGCATATGCGGCGCGTGCCGGTCACGAATCTGCTCGACCGCGGCCAGCATACAGGCCATGCCGCCCTTGACATCACAGGCGCCGCGTCCGTGGATACGGTCCCCATCGCGTGTGGGCTCCCATGGAGCGACGGTCATGCCGTCGACCGGAACGGTATCTTGGTGGACTTCGAAGACAACCAGTCCACCACCCTCTTCGGGACGTCGCGTACCGGCGACCCAGGCGTGGATGTTGTCGCGTCCCGGGGCGACCGTCTGCCGTTCCCACGGCAGGTCCAGGGTTTCGAACCGCTGCTGGAGCGCGTCGGTCAATCGCTTTTCATAGTATTCCGGACCTGAAACGTCGCGTCCCATGGGATTGACACTTGGAATACGGATCAGGTCGGCCAGGATATCTGCAACGCGTGGGGAGCTCGCCGCCATGGTTTGACTCACATCCCCCGCGAGGCGGGGTATTAGAATTTGCCGAGTCGACAAAGAGTGCCATTGTAACAGGATTTAAATATTTTTCAAAAAAGGGTCTTGCAATTGAAAACAGATCGGGCAAAATACAGGTGAGCATTGGGGTACTCCTGCTCGTTAGCCCTTCGTAGGTTCCTGCCCCACCTACGTAGGGCGTTTTTTATGCGCCCTTCCTTTCCATTCGGATGTCGCCGGTTGACCGTGTGTGAACACAAGGCTAGGATGCAGAACATTTGCGAGACGGTTCTCATTTTTTTTCGCCGCCGTGAGGCTTACGCATTTGTCTGGAATCGCCCTGGACCGTGTGCGTTCAGGGCATCGTGTTCACAACGGATATTCAACGGCAGGCAACTGACCGTTGCGATGAGACCAACGATGGGTTCGGCTTGATGCTCGAAACCGTGGCATGCGCGACATGCATGCACGTCCACGGCTGGTCGTTGCCGAGCGCAGCATTTGGATGGAACGAGCACATCGCGACGCGGGTGGTCCTGGCGTGTAGGGATTAACAGCCATGGCATCTATCTGGGTGCCCGTATTTCTATTTGTGTTGTGTGCCTTCCTGCTGTCCGTGGGAATCGCCGCTGCCGGCCAATTCCTCTCTCCCAAACGGTCGACGGAAGTCAAGAAGATGCCGTATGAAAGTGGCATGGATCCGAAACACGACGCGCGGCGTCGGTTTGACATCCGCTTCCATGCGGTTGCGATCGTGTTCCTCGTGTTTGACGTCGAGTTACTGTTCCTCTACCCCTGGGCGGTCGCGAACAAGGATCCCCAGGGCTTGGCGCGCATGATGCAACTCGCTTCGGATACGACTGGTTTGAGTCGTGGCGTGATTTTTGGCGAGATAATGGTTTTCATTGGCCTCCTGGTGGTTGGCTTCGTTTACGCGTGGCGGCGGGGAGTATTTCGATGGCGTTAGAGCTGCCCGACAACGTGCTGGTAACCCAGCTGGACGCGTTGGCCAGTTGGTGCCGCAAGAACAGTTTGTGGCCCATGCCGTTTGCCACGGCCTGTTGTGGAATCGAACTGATGGCGACCGGTGCCAGTCGTCATGACATGGCGCGTTTCGGTGCCGAGGCGATGCGGTTCAGCCCGCGACAGAGCGATTTAATGATCGTTGCTGGGCGTGTCGTCATGAAGATGTTGCCGGTCCTGCAGCGTATCTGGCTGCAAATGAACGAGCCCAAATGGTGTATCTCGATGGGCGCGTGCGCGAGCACGGGTGGCGTGTTCGATACCTACGCGGTCGTACAGGGAATTGATCGGTTTGTTCCGGTGGACATGTACGTACCCGGTTGCCCGCCGCGTCCAGAACAGTTGCTGCAAGCCATCATGGATTTGCAGGACAAGATCCAGCGTGAAGGGACGGTCTACGGCCGCGAGTTTCAGCATGCGGAAAGAAAACGAGCACTTGTCGAGTTGCCAGTTTTGGAGAATTCACCTTGAGCCCAGTGCCCGCGCGTACGTTTGGCGCGCGACGGGGTAACGGACATCCGAACGTTTTTTTGCTCGTGATGTCTTGGTCGGTCGGCGAGTTCGGTATCGCCTTCGGCAACACCGGTGTTCGCGAGATGAGAAAGGGCGGCATTCGTGACCGAACAATCTGAAGTCGTTGATGCCTTGAAGCAGCGGTTCGAAGTCACGGACTCGAGCGTGTTCCGTGGTGCGCAGCGAGTGGTTGTGACGCGCGACGATCTCAATTCGGCGCTCTGCTACCTGAAGGAGAGCCACGGCTTCGATATGCTGGTCGATCTCACATGTGTCGACTACCTGACCTATCGGGGCGCGACCAGTCGATTCGTCGCCGTCTATTTGTTGGCGAACACCCGGACC
The DNA here is from genome assembly GCA_964607555.1 of uncultured Pirellulaceae bacterium. GTDB lineage: Bacteria > Planctomycetota > Planctomycetia > Pirellulales > Pirellulaceae > JAJSAJ01. The sequence continues at coordinate 2,534 of CAZSOG010000252.1, forward strand.
AACCAGCGTCTGACCGTGCGTGTGGCACTGAGCGAATCCGACTTGTGTTTGCCAACGGTCACCGACGTGTGGGCCGGCGCGAACTGGCTGGAGCGCGAAGTGTGGGACATGTTTGGCATTCGGTTCCCGGGACATCCAGACCTGCGCCGAATCCTCCTGCCGCCCGAGTTCACGGCCCACCCGCTCAGGAAAGATTATCCGCTGCAAGGGCGTGGTGAGCGCCACAATTTCCCGGTCATAACACGCGACAAATCATGAGTTAGTTCGCCGGACAGATAGGACCTGTCATGCCGTTGACGCTATTATCCAGATCGGCCGAAGACACGCCGCAGCGTGAGTATCTGTGGACACTGAACTTCGGCCCACAGCATCCCGCGACGCACACGACGTTACGGCTTCTGTTGACATTGGACGGCGAACGCGTGGTTAACGCCGTACCCGATATCGGGTATCTCCACTCGGGCTTCGAGAAGCTTGGCGAGCATCTCAACTACGATCAGTACGTGACCGTGACGGACCGCATGAATTACGTTTCACCCATCGCGAACAACATCGCGTGGCATCATGCGGTTGAGACACTTCTCGGCATCGAGCCGACACGCCGGTGCCAGTATTTGCGGGTTCTGGTCGCGGAACTGGTGCGCATCGCGGACCATCTGGTGTGCGTCGGGGCCATGGGGTTGGATGTCGGCGCCTTCACGTTCTTCCTGTACGGTTTTTACCAGCGGGAGAAGATCTACGACATTCTCGAATCGCTCTGCGGCGCGCGGTTCACCAACAGCTATACGCGGGTCGGTGGTGTGTCGCATGATATTACGCCGGTGACGATCGAAAAAATTCGCGCGTTTGTCAAGGGGTTCCCGGCGACCTTGCGCGATATGGAACGGCTTCTGAATCGGAACCGAATATTCGTCGATCGTTTGCAGGGTGTGGGCGTACTGACACGTGAAGAAGCGATCAACCGCGGGGCCAGCGGGCCCGTGGGGCGCGCGGCGGGCGTGACCCGCGACCTGCGCAAGGACGAGCCCTATTCGGCATACGAGGATTTCGAGTTCCAGGTTTGCTGCGCCAAGGCAGGTGACTCTTACGCCCGGTACATCGTGCGGATGTGGGAGATGCGTGAGAGTCTGGCCATCGTTCAGCAGGCACTTGAGAACCTCCCGGCCGGCCCGGTCAATGTCAACGACCAGCAGCGCGTCCATCTACCGGACAAACGGCACGTCTACCAGACCATTGAAGGGCTGATCGAACACTTCGAATTGGTCATGACCAATCGTGGCCTGTTGGCGCCCTGCGAGGAAGTGTACGTCGCGACCGAGGCACCGAATGGCGAACTTGGTTTTTATATCGTCGGCGATGGCAGTGACGTCGCGTATCGAGCACGCTGCCGACCTCCCTCGTTCATTAATTTTGCCATGTTCCCGCATTTGATTCAGGGGCACGTGCTGAGTGACGTGGTGGTGGTGATGGGCAGTCTGAATATTATCGCGGCGGAACTGGATCGTTAGATGCCGCGAATGGAAAGGTGAACACGATCGATCATGGCGACCGCACAACGCATCTTGACTGATGAGATGGTTGAAGAAATTCGTGCGTTCTTCCCCCGCTATCCTTCCCGCCAGGCGGTCACGTTGCCGGCGCTGCACGTGGTGAATGAACATCTACGGCATGTGCCCCGCCAAGCGGTCGTCGAGATCGCCGAATTGCTCCAGCTGGCACCTTCGCAGGTGCAGGATACGTTGTCGTTTTACGGATTCTTCCAACAGGACAAGCCGCACGGTCGCACGCGCGTGTGGCTGTGCCGCTCGATCAGTTGCCATCTGCGTGATGGTGACGACCTTTTGCAATATCTATGTGAAAAAACGGGTATTCAACCGGGGGAAACGACCGCCGACGGCAAGCTGACGATTGAAGCCGCGGAATGTTTAGGCGCGTGCGAGCATGGTCCGTGCATGCTCGCCAATAAGCAGCTGTATAGCTGCATGACGCGCGCGAAACTGGACGCGTTCCTGGATTCACTAGAATAAGTCGAGGCGACGTGTGACCGATTATGAACCAGTCCTGTTGGCCAACATCCACAACGCGGAGAGTCACTCGCTGCGCGCCTACGAGGCGCATGGCGGATACGCGACGTTGAAGAAAATCCTGCGCGATTCGGCGCCGGCGGACGTGATCAAGTTGGTGAAGGCGAGCGGGTTGCGTGGACGGGGTGGCGCCGGCTTCCCCACGGGACTTAAATGGACGTTCTTGCCGGCCGATCATCCAGGGCCGGTATACTTCTGTTTGAATGCCGACGAGAGCGAGCCGGGCACCTTCAATAACCGCATCTTGATGGAACTCGATCCTCACCAGGTGCTGGAGGGGCTGATCCTGAGTTGTTACGCGACGGGAGCCTCGATCGCCTATTTCTATTTGCGCTACGAGTATCCCTTGGCCCTGGAACGGGTGCAGGGGGCAATTGACGAGTGTTATGCGGCCGGCTACCTGGGGCGCAACATCCTTGGCCAGGACTTCTCGCTTGACATCTACGTCCACCGCGGCGCGGCCGCGTACATCTGTGGCGAGGAAACGGGGCTGATCGAGAGTCTGGAGGGCAAACGCGCGTGGCCGCGCATTAAACCTCCGTTTCCCGCCATCCAAGGCGCGTTTCGCAAACCGACCGTCGTCAATAATGTCGAAACGGTCGCCTGCGTGCGGCATATCTGTGAACGCGGGTCGAGCTGGTTCACGTCGATGGGCGTGCCACCCGATCCCAGTAATCCGCGCGACCCCGGTAGCTTCGGGCCCAAACTCTACTGCCTCAGCGGCCATGTCGAGCGGCCCGGTTGTTTCGAAGCACCGATGGGCCTGACCGTGACCCAGTTGATTGAGGACTTCGGCGGTGGGATCTGGAAGGGCCGCAAGGCAAAAGCGGCCATACCGGGCGGGATCAGCATGGGGCTGCTGAGCGCCGCTGAGTTCGATTGCCCGCTGGATTTTGCCGGGCCGGGAAAGTACGGCTGTCTTGGACTCGGCACGGCCGCCGTCGTCGTCATGGACGAAACCGTCTCGATGGTCGATTTTCTGCACAACAGCTGCCAGTTCTTCGCGCACGAGAGTTGCGGTCAATGCACGCCATGTCGCGAGGGCACGACCTGGGCGCTCAAGCTGATCAAGCGCATTCGTGCGGGTAAGGGACGGTTGCTTGATCTGGACCTGCTGCTGCAGATCGGTGACTCCATCGGGATCATACCGGGGACGACCATTTGCGGGCTGTCGGACGGCGCGGCCTGGCCGATCAAGAATACAATTCGCAAGTTCCGTGGTGAACTGGAAGACTACATTCGGCGCACGAATCCTGATGGGTTCGCGGGGACGCAGCCGGTCCCCGCCTTGGTGAGTGAATAGTCGGAACCTAACAGACTTAGGGAAGAAGACTGACGATGGGCACGGTGATTGTTGACGGTCGTGAAATAGAAATACGGGATGGCGAACGACTCAATGGGATCGAAGCTGCCCAGCGCGTCGGCGTCGAGGTTCCGCATTACTGCTGGCATCCCGGGCTCTCGGTCGTCGCCAGTTGCCGCATGTGTCTGGTCGAAACGGGGCGTCGCGACCCGGAGACGGGCAAGATCGCCATGCTCAATAAGCTTGTCCCCGCCTGCCAGACGCCGGCGACGGATGGCACGGTCTTCGTGACCGACAGCGACAAAGTCAAGGCGGCACGCGCCATGGTCGAAGAGGACCTGCTGCTGCGTCATCCCATCGATTGTCCGATCTGCGACAAGGCGGGTGAATGCCGATTGCAAGACTATCATTTCTTGCACGGGCAGGAACAGCGGCGGGCCGACCTCAAACCCTTTTCCAGTCGGCGACGTGATCTGGGTGATACGATCACGCTGTTTGTCGACCGCTGCATCATGTGCACGCGCTGCGTGCGGTTCTGTCGCGAGGTGACCGAGACCAGTGAATTGATGGTGGTCAATCGCGGTTCACATGAAGAGATCGATGTGTTTGAGGGGTTTCCGCTCGATAACCCCATGACGGGAAACGTCGTTGACTTGTGCCCGGTCGGCGCACTGGGCGACAAGGACTTCTTGTATAGTCAGCGGGTCTGGTTCATGACGCGGCACGCGCATGTGTGTGCCGGTTGCGCGACCGGCTGTTCGATTTTCGTCGAAGAGAATCAGGACCGCATTTATCGGCTCAAGCCGCGTGAGAATCTCGACATCAATCGCTGGTGGATGTGCGATGAAGGACGCTATGGCTGGAAGCACATCCATGATGACCGGCGTTGGGTTCATCCCAAGCGGCGTCTGGACGGACGATGGCAGGCGTTCGAGTGGTCGGAGGCTGTCGAACAACTGGATGAAGCGGTGCGCGGCGCGGCGTGCCCGGCGATCGTATTGTCGCCCCATTTGACCGTCGAAGAAGCTTATTTGTTGAGCAGTTACGTGCGTGAATCC
>CAZSOG010000253.1:0-6948 GCA_964607555.1 uncultured Pirellulaceae bacterium
CAATTGAACCTCCAAGACACCGCTGTGATAGCGCGCGTCGATCGCGTCGGTTTTCACGCCACTGGGCAGCGTGAAAGTCTGGAAAAACTCGCCGCGGCGGTAACTGGATTCGTGTTTGCCCCGCTTCTCCTCCTTGCTTTCCGCACGCACAACGAGCGAATTACCGCGTACCTTCACGTCAAAGTCTTCCGGCTCGAAACCGGGTACCTCGGCCTGAAAGACGTAGTGGTCTCCTTGATCCTCCAGATTCACTTCCCAGCCCCACTGTGGCGATTCGAATAGGTCGAGACTTGGCCACTGCCCAAAGGTCCGGTCCCCAAAAAAGCGGTCGACCAACGACTCGAATTCGTCGCGAATTCGCATTAACGGATGATCGGCAAAACGGTCGTCCTGACGGACGCTGATACTGCCGTTGTTACGTTTTTTCCACGGAACCAAGCTAAACATATCCACCACCTCCTTTCGCCTTGACCCCTTGCGTCAAAACACGCTTGCTGGTTTGGCAGGCCATGCGCCTTGTCATGACTTCACTTCAATTCGGCGTGGTTTCACCTCTTCCGACTTCGGCAGATGGATGATCACGACGCCATTGTTCAGTTCAGCCGAGATCTTGGCCGCATCCACCGCTTCGCCGACCGTAAAGCTGCGATAGAAGTCGCCAATCCCATACTCGCCATACAGGAAATCAATGTTCTCATGGCGTGGTTTGACTTTGCCGTGGATCGTCAACTCTCGGTTTTCAAACTGAATATCAAGGTCCTCGGACAACACCCCGGGCAGGTCCCCGTATAGAACCAGCTCGTCATCGGTTTCCCAGATATCGAACCGGGGGCTATAGGTGACCCCGCCACGTGTTCGCTCAACTCGTGCGACTTCGTCGGGAGTCTCTTTTTTCGTCAGTGTATCAGCCATGTTATTTTCTCCTACTGCGTTTCCTAACCCGAGGCCTGGCGACCCCACGAGGCCGATGCCTCGGGCTTATGTCGAAGTGACTCTCTTGTTCAATACGCGGTAATCAACTTGCCTTGACCTCGATACGGCGCGGCTTGACTTCGTCCTTCTTGGGCAGCGTAATGGTCAGGACGCCGCTCTTGAACTCCGCCGTGACATGGTCCGGATTGACCTCCTGTGGCAGTTCGATCAGACGGCTGAAACTGCCATAGCCACGCTCCTGCCGATGCCACGTTCCACCCTTCACGTCCGGCGTCTTTCGCTCGCCCTTGATCGTCAACTGGTTGTCGCCATTGACATAAATCTCGAGGTCACTCAACTCCAGGCCGGGAAGCTCCGCCTCAACATACAGATTGTCATCGTTCTCCCAGAGGTTCAGGGCCGGGTAGACCGCCGTGGCCAGGCGCCGCGGACCGTTGGTTCCCCAGCGTTCGAACATCCGCTCCATTTCGTGCTGCAGGCGGTTCATTTCCGACCACACCCCACCCAACGGCTGCCATCGAGTTGTCAACATGGTTCATCCTCCTTCTGCTTTTGTATTACACTTGCGTGAACTCGAAACTCTTCACACAATCCGATTGTTCAGGTCCCGCCGACCCCGCGCCGGCGGCTTTCGGTAAGCACTCGATCCATAAAGCAATCGGCGTGCCAAACGAATGCGCGCGATCAAAAAAACGGGCGAAGTTGAGCCGTATGACCGGCCCGATCAATACATCTCATGGAACCGCGATTCGGGCGTAGGGCTTGCATGCCGAGCTTCAGCGCGAGGACACGCGTGGCCAAACTGGCCGTGTGATTGGCGTGTTGAAACGGCGCGGCCGGCGCGTCAAAATGTCCGGCCAATGTGACTCGGTCTCGCGACAACACGACGCGCGCGGCCCGGTTCGCCCGCGTGGAGCAACGAAGGCACGTGGCTTGCACACAGGCTAAACATCAGCTATTTGAAATAGAGGAACGTGGCCTCCGTCGCGGCGGCGGCACGACCGTGGTTTCGGCCGCGTGACAGGTGTCCTAGCCGGTCTGGACAGGGATCAGGGGCCCGGTCAGCGGCACGAGACTTCACATTGTGTCGTTCCGGACGTGAACCAACCGAGGTACGTGCCATGTGGCGGTTTCGCGAATCCGTGCCGGATTACTACTCGATTCTCGGCGTGTTGCGCGATGCCACGCCGGAGGAAATCACGGCAGCCTACTATCTGCTGGCTAGCAAACTGCACCCCGATCTGCTTGCCGCCGAGGCGGATGAATCGGAAACGGCCGACTTCCGGCGAATCAACGAGGCGTATCAGGTGCTGTCCGATCCGCAGCAACGCCGCAAATACGATCTGGGCCGGCGGCAAGGGGCGGGGCGACGTCGTGTCTGGCCAAGCACAACGCCACCGTCCGCCGACCGCCAGACGCCGGCGGACGCCGGCGCTGGGCGCCGGCCGCCGGTTGCCGCGACCACGCACATCAGCGCGCAACTACCGATTACGCCAGAAGAAATACGATACGGGGCTACGTGTCGTGTGACCCTGACGTGGCTCGACACTTGCCAGGAGTGCCGCGGCACCGGTTGGATGGGCGCGGCAATGTGCCCCGTCTGCCGTGGGCAAGGTGCGCAAGCACGACGCGAAGCGGTCGATGTGACCATCCCCGCCGGAATGCGCCCGGGGTCCACGATTCGCATCAACGGAAAGGGAAACCGAAGTGAGGCTGCGCGAAAACGGGGCGACCTGATTCTGCGCCTGGCCGTCAAGCCCTGCTGGTAGCAGTGCAGACAGACCCCAGTCGTGGTGTTCCGGACGTCGCGCTCGGTAACGGTCTAGCCAAGTGCAGTAGATTCTTAGGCTGCCACATGCGCGCACCGTGCGCACATGTTTCAAAGCGAACAACGGGAGCGCTGCGGAACAAGGGCGTACTCCCTTGTGGGTTGCGGGCCACCCGCAAGTAGGAGAAAAACGCAGAGGTCGCGGAGAAAGCAACGCAGAGGACACGGATAGCCACGAAGATGGGGAGCATGTAAGTGAGAGTTACGTTGCTGCCGGTCCGAAAAAACACCGTCGCGTGTTTCTGCTATTCTCTGGTATTCTCAGCGTACTCTGCGTCCCCCTCGGCGTTCTCTGCGTTCGATTGCTTTGTATTGGGCTAAACAGCTACGGCGTTCGCAACCCAGAGGCCGTCAAAAAACGGTGACGCAATCGGCGCGGCACGCTTGCCTGCCAGCCGTCCGTGGTCAGTCTTCCCTGGTTGGGTCCTTGTCGGCAAATGGGAGCGTATCAGGAACCACTCGCACGCCGGTGGTCAACACGAACGGCACCTTCTCGCCAATATCGTACGTCAGCTCGACAAAAAAGGCGGTCCAGCCCCGGGCGGGCCGTGCGACTCGGGCAATAAACTCATTCGGCTTGACCGGCCTCAGTATGGTACTGGTGTATTTCTTGCCGAGTGACTCGACCCGGAAATCGCGGGCCTTGGGGTTCGTGGCCTGCCACACCAACACGCGCGCCGGTGGACGGTCAGTCTTGACCTGAATGGATCCGTCGTCCGCGAACGACCACGAGACTTCCGGGCACGGCTTGTTCTTCAACACGGTCAAGTAGAAAGCAAGCAGGTTTTGAACCGCATCGGTGCCATTGAGTGAGTGATCGGCATTCGGGAAATAGCGCAAATACTTCTTGCCTTTCAGTTCATCAAAGTAGAATCGGGACGAATCGGGCAGAAAGAACTGGTCTCCCGAGCCGTTCATGATGTACTTGGGCATCTTCAGGCGGTTGCGATAGTAATACGGATCAACGAGCTCCTGCAACGATTTCATCCGCGGCGAATTCATGCGCGGGAAGATCTTGTGGTGCACATAATCGCCCACCGATGGTGCCCAGAACCCATACGCCGCGTAATGGTGCCGCATCGATTTCTCGACATTCAACACGTCGATCACGATCGGGATAATCGCCACCACGCGCGGATCGACGACGCCGGTCAACCAGGTTGTCCAGCCACGTTTGGAACCGCCCGCCACGACGAACTTGTCAACTTTGGTGTTCCCGGCATCGGCACGGCCCATGGCGGCCGTGATCGTGTCCATGGCCCGAACGGCGCTCTTGACCATCGGATTGCGCGCCGGCCAGGTTGGATCACCTGTCTTGAAATATTGGTCCCACGTGTACGCGACCAGGTCATCCTCTTTGCACTCGTGACCGTCGCCGTGAAAAACCAGTGGCTGGTTCGGGACCATTTTTAGTGTCGCGACAACCGAGTGGGACATGAGGGCCAGTTGTAATGTCCGCTCATCGGGACCGGCCGGCGGATCTCCGCCGTTCGACCCGCCGGTGATGAACAACAGACCCGTATCCGTCCGCACATCGTCGGGTTTGACAATGATCAGCCAATGCTGCCACGTCGGCCGATCGACTTCGTCGGCCGTGCGCCACGTCTGGGATGTCATGTCGACAATCCACGTGGTTGCGCCCGGGGTCGTCACGCGCTTGACGGTCTTCCAGTGATAGCTGGAGTCCGGTTTGGCGATGTAGCGATCCAATTCTGTTTGTTGTGCATAGACGGTCGATGCAAGCAGGATTGGCAAGGCAATCAGGACACATAAAGGACAAAGAAGAGACTGGCCACTTGGTCGCATTGACATACTCCATGGTTGAGGCGGAAATTATTTCGTGAAACTGAATTGACACGGGATTGTTCAACAAAAGGGCTGATTTGCGGTGGGAGACGACAGTGCGGAGGACGGATCGGCACCCAGATCAACAGCGCCGCCTTCTCTATTTGTGTTTTTGACTCCGCTGACCGGGGGGTTGCCGCCGCGCACCCGGCAAGTTCCAATAACATGGTAGTTCGGTGGCATGTGGAGGGCAACCGGTTTGCGGGTCGCCATGTGGAAACAGCCATCGCGTCTTGGCCGGGAAAACAGGAGAAACCGTGATGCGCACACCCAAATCAATACATCTATGCCGCCGCCACTTGGAAATGTCCTGTGCGAGTTCGACCCTAACCGCCCTAAGAATATTGGCGATAATGAGTCTCTTGGTTGGTTGGGTACTCATGCCGATGCCCGGACGGGCTGCGGAAGCCCCGGACGGTTGGAAGACCGCGGCGCCGCGGGCAGAGATTAGCCCGGATTACTCATACGATCCCAATGGTGGGCGATCCGGGCGTGGCTGCCTGGTCATCGAGGCGGCACGGCGCCCCGGACTTGATGGGTACTGGGTGCGTACTCTGCCCGTGACTGGCGGCCGTTATTACCGATTTGAAGCCTACCGCAAAACGTCGCACGTTGCGTGCCCCCGGCGTGCCGCGGTGGCACGCGTGATCTGGCAAGATGATAAAGGGCATCGCGTGCAAAGTGACGAACCGGTGGTCGACTTCTATCGAACTGGCGGCAAGAGCAACGTTGAGCCGGAATACCCGACGGACAAATCCACCGATGAAGATGGCTGGACACAGGTTGCGGACACGTACCACGTTCCCAGCAAAGCGACTCGGGCAATTGTGGAATTACACCTGCGGTGGGCTCCAGGAGGACGAATCTCGTGGAGCGATGTTCAACTATCCGAAGTACCTGAGCCGAAGGGCCGCGTTGTGCGGTTGGCAACCGTTCATTTTCGTCCACGTGGCGGTAAAACAGCGGCGGGCAATTGCCGTCTGTTCGCGCCGTTGGTCGCGAAAGCCGCCGCGCAAAAAGCGGACCTCGTCGTGTTGCCGGAAACACTGACCTTGTATGGAAACGGGCTGTCCTATGTCGACGCGGCCGAATCGATCCCCGGACCGTCCACGGATTACTTCGGCCAGTTGGCAGCCAAGTATGATCTCTATCTGGTCGTTGGTCTGCTTGAGCGCGACGGACCGCTGGTTTACAACGTTGCGGTCCTGATCGGCCCCAGTGGCAAAGTGGAGGGCAAATATCGCAAAGTCTGCTTGCCCCGTGGCGAAGTGACCGGCGGTGTCGCGCCGGGACATGACTATCCCGTGTTCAAAACGCGGTTCGGAACAATTGGTATGATGGTTTGCTACGACGGGTTTTTTCCCGAGGTGGCACGCGCCCTGACTAATCGCGGCGCGGAAATCATCGCGTGGCCGGTCTGGGGATGCAATCCATTGTTGGCACGGGCCCGCGCTGTTGAAAACCATGTCTATCTAGTCAGCAGCACGTACACCGATAGCAGCCAGCACTGGATGCTCTCGGCCATCTTCGACCACACCGGCCAGACCATTGCCCTGGCCAAGAACTGGGGTGACGTGGTGGTGGCCGAAGTGGATCTTGACCGGCGCGTGCAGTGGTCTAGCCTGGGTGATTTCAAAGCCGAGTTTCCCCGCCACCAACCGCCGCCCGATTGTCCGTGATACGGGTTATCGTGGGCACGTACGCTTGGGTTGGCAGACGCCGCGAGCTGGGCGCGGCCAGGCAACTGCGTTATCGGGGTACGACCAATCGAGCGCGTTGATTGGAGACGGTGAACCGCGCGATGGTGCCGCTGTTGAACTCGATGAAGTCCGTTTCGACACCATCCGAGAAGATAACGCCATTGGTGGGCATCTGCGAACCGATGACAAGTTCCGTCTGCTCGTCGAGCATTCCCGCTACCAATTGTGAGCTCGAGTGCCGGCTCTGAAACGGCTCGCGAACCGCCCATACGAGCTGCCGGTCTTCCCAAGCGAGTTGTATGCGGCGCAACTCCGCGCCGCCGAACACTCGATTCAAACCCGCCGCCATATTGAATAACGACGATAACCAGCCAGTGGACCCCGCGCCGGTGGAAATCAATACGCCGCTGGATGACTGGGATTCACGGCGTGTCTCGGTCTCGAGCGTGTAACGAGCCGAGACATGGGTGTGGCAGCCAACAAAAAAATCATTGAAGGCCAGCATGCGTTGCCCATCGTTCGTGTTGACCTCGGCCAGAGTTACTTCCCGCGTCTCGGCTTGGCCCGAAATCGTCCGCTCCACGGCCCATCGCGCGTCGTGCACCTCAAACGGCAGCAAGATACCATCGTTGCGTCGCGGGT
>CAZSOG010000254.1:0-6938 GCA_964607555.1 uncultured Pirellulaceae bacterium
GTGCCCTGAGCGGTGGTGTTCGCCGTTGCCGAAGGATGCGGCGTTCGTGTTGGAAAACTTGAGGCCATGGTTCCCGGCGGATTTGCCGTTGGTGTTCGAAGTGCGCGTGCGGGCTCAGCGGGGCAATTGAGCCGCGGCCGGTGACGGCCGTTGCAAAATGCCGCGCAGCGCCGCGCTGACGTACTCCACCTGCGCGTTGGTCATTTCTGGAAAAACTGGCAGCGAGAGGATCTCCTTCGAGATTTCGCAGCACACTGGAAGTCCTTCGGGGCACGTCCGGGCACCCGCGAACGGTGGCATCTGGTTCAGCGGTGTCGGATAATGGACTCCGGCGAACACACCACGTTCCCTGAGTTTCTCCACAAGCGTGTCGCGATCGGGGGCACGGACGACATAAAGGTGGAAAACGTGACTGACCTCGAGCCGCTCCGTGGGCAGGAGCAAGGGCGTGTCTTGAAGAAGCCGATCGTAAAGTTCGGCGACTTTGCGCCGACGGTCGTTCCACTGGTCCAAATGCGGAAGCTTGGCGAGCAGGACGGCGGCTTGAAGTGTGTCGAGGCGGCTATTGTAACCGACCATCGCGTGGACGTTCTTGCTTACCTGACCGTAATTGCGTAATTGTCGGATTTGGGAGGCGATCGCATCGTCATTCGTCACAATGGCACCGCCATCGCCGTAGGCGCCCAGGTTCTTGCCCGGGTAGAAACTGAAGCAACCGGCATCGCCAATCGTTCCCACGCGCGCGTCACCGTAGCGCGCGCCATGCGCCTGGCAAGCGTCTTCGACAATCCTCAAACCATGCCGCCGGGCAATGTCCATCATGGCGTCCATCCGCGCGGGTTGACCATATAGATGGACGGGCACGATCGCCTTGGTCTTCGCTGAAATCGCGGATTCGATCAGGTTCACGTCGATCGTGTAATCGTTGGGATCGACATCGACAAACACGGGTGAAGCACCCGTATGAACGATGGCGAATGGCGTGGCGACAAAAGAATTACCGACCGTGATCACTTCGTCGCCCGGACCCACGCCAATGGCTCGTAATGCAAGGTGGAGCGCGTCCGTGCCGCTGGCAACGCCCACGCAGTGTCTGGCCTCGCAATAGTCCGCGAAACACGCTTCAAACTCCTCCACCTCACGGCCCAAAATGAACCGCCCATCATGCATGATCGCCTCCATGGCCGGGAAAATATCGTCACGCAGACTCTCGAATTGACTCTTCAAGTCGACCAGTGGGACATTCATCAGTAGTCCTCTTTCGCTCTCTATTTCAGTGGTGTCACGCGAAGTTCAAATCCACATTCCGAACAGACGCCAGGCAGGTTGTTTCCGCCACGCACCGTCAACCGCCGACCGCAACGGCAGACTTGCCCGACTACCCGGGCCGGTGATCCAATCACGAGTGCGTGGGGCGGCAAATCAGACGTGACGACCGATCCAGCGCCAACCATCGCGAACCGGCCCAACCGTACGTTGGGCAGGATGGTCGCGTTCGCGCCAATCGAGCAACCGTGGCCCACGATCGTCCTTTCAAGCCACCCAGCGGTCGTCCCGTACCGAGCTTGTGCATCGGGCAGTCGCGGTGAGCGTGGAAATCGATCGTTCGTGAATGCCACGTTCGGCCCGATGAACGCGCCATCTTCGATCGTGATTCCTTGCCACACGCACACATTGTTCTTGATGGTCACATTCGCGCCGATCGTGACGCCCGTTTCAATGAAACAATGATCACCCACGTTGCAGTTCGGACCGATGCGTGCTCCTGCCTGAACGTGAGCATAAGCCCATACTCGAGTGCCAGGCCCGATATCGGCTGTTTCCACCAGCGCCGTTGGATGAATGAACACGTCTGGTTTGGTCAACACGGGATTGGGGTACGATTACCTCGAAGTGTCGCGATCATTCCACGCGACACGAAGGAAACGATTATTTGGCGATCGGGACGCGCTCGTTGCCGTTGAGGAGCGATCGGTTGGCGGCTTCGATAATTCGCACGACTTCCAGGCCATTCTGGCCGTCCGTGAGCGGGCGTTTCGCGTGGCACACCGCGTCAACAAAACTCTGACACTCGGCCTTGAGCGGCTCGAACAGGTCGAGACGTGGTGTATGGATATCCCCGTAACGGTACGAGTATTGAAACTCACCGAACGAGTCGCATCCATCGGACATTTCAACACCTTGGTCATAGATTTTGATTTTTTCGATCGGTTCAATATCGTCATAGACCGCCATGCGTTTGCTTCCAACGACGGTCATCAGCCTGCGTTTGTGCGGGTCGATCCAGCTCACGTGAATGAGGCCCATTTTCTTGTCCGCGAAATGGATGGTCATGGAGGAGACATCGTGAACGCGCGCATTGAGATAAGCCAAGCCGCTGCATGCGACGCTCTCGACTTCCGCGGAGATCAGTTGCAGCATGATGGATACGTCATGCGGAGCAAGGTCCCAGAGTACGTTGACATCCTGGCGCACCGGTCCGAGGTTCAAGCGGCTTGAGCTGATATAGCACACGTCGCCCAATTCACCCTGTTCAACAAGTTGCGTGAGTTTTATCACGGGCGCCGAGTGCAGGAATACGTGCCCCACGAACAGAACCAGCTTTCGCCGCTCGGCCAGCTCAATCAGTTCTTGGCACTCGGCGCTCGATGTCGCGAGCGGCTTCTCGACGAACACGTGCAGTCCGGAGATGAGTGCCCGCCTGGCCAATGCGAAGTGCTTGGCGGTGGGGGCGGCGATGACCACGGCGTCAACAAGGTTCCGGTCCAGCACCAAGGCGTCGTCCAGCATCGCCGTCGCCTTTGGAAACTTGGCCGAAACCATCTCCAAGCGTTGCCGATCACGATCGCAGATTGCAACGATACGACTGTCGGGCAGCGCATCGCAGCAGCGTGTTAAGTTCGGTCCCCAGTGCCCCAGTCCAATCACGCCGATGCGTAGAGTCATTGATCAAGTCTCTCGGTGCAAAAGTCGTGGGTTGCGATCTGGCTGCGCGACGCTACCGGCCAAAGCATACTTGCGCGACGATGGCCGGGAATGTCAATGCCATGATCTTCATGTCGAGCCAGAACGAACGGGTTTTCACGTAGCGAATGTCCAGCTCGATCATTTCAGAAAACGTTGTTCGGTTCTTGCCGCTCACCTGCCAGAGACCGGTCATTCCAGGCAACACGTCAAACCGTTGTAGATGGCCGTGCCGGTAGGCTTCCATGGGGAGTACATCGGGACGCGGACCAACCAGGCTCATCTCACCTCGCAATACGTTGAACAATTGGGGTAACTCATCGATGCACATCGCGCGCAGCAGCCACGCGAATGGGATCAGCTCACACCGATCGTCCATTTTCTTGAGTGGCGCGTCTTCGGCGGTTGCCAACCGTCCAACATGTTCCTTGTGGGCTTCGGCGTTATTCGAAACGCGCATCGTGCGAAACTTGATGATTCGAAATGGACGTCCCTTCGCGCCAATGCGCGCTTGCGTGAACCAGACCGGTCCGTGGGAAACGGATTTAATGAACCCCGCGATCAACACGAAAAGCGGCAAGAGTGCCACGATCGCGGTCCCGCTTCCGGCTATATCGATCAGCCGTTTCCAACGTGGGGTTTCACGGAAACACAGATCACCAAACGGGTAGCCACCACCTGCCGTAGTTCCAATCGGCTTGGCCTTAGATAACGCGAAATACGTGTGCACGGAGCTCGTTACCGACATGCCGTCTTTTTCCAGACGTGCGACAAGCCAATGGGCAAGCCGGTCGGCCAGTGATCGCGCCGTATCGACCAGGAATATGACATACCGATCGCGACCGCGTGGCCCGCCGAACCAGGGTCCGTCGATTTCCTTCAAATGGCCGCGGAGCGCCACGCCCCACTCCGGGCGGGTTCCGTTATCACGCCGCGCATCGTTGTTCGCCATGACGATCATCGACAAAGGGGATGCCAATTCGTCCGCTCGATCCCGATGGAGTTGGACCAGACGCCGCAGCGCGGCCTCATCCAGGACGCGCTGCGCACCCGAGCTGTCCGGGCGAACCGCCTCGCGGTCCCGCCGCGAGGTTGGCCATTCGCCGTAGCGAGTTGGGCAAGTTGTTTCCGTGGTCATTGGGGCCGTGCGCACTCCGTCCTGGTCGGTTGCGGGACCGACTGAAACAAGTACATTATGTTGGTATGTAAATGACCACTAATCCGCGTCAATAGAGAGGCATCAGGCTTGATTGACGCAACTTGCGGCTTCCTTCTTCCGTTCGGCCCATAAACCGAAAAACGCGAACAACACGCGTGTCTCTCGACCACGGACGGTCTAACACTTGTTCAAGACTGTGCCCAAAACGTGCACGTCAGCATGTCCAAGCTGATCGCTGGCTTGGCGCACGTCCTCGAGCAGCGTCTGTCCGACATCAATCACCAGGACAATGCCAGTGAGTCGCGCTAACCAGGCCAATCGGCCGTTCAGACCCACGATCGGTGGTAGATCGAGGACCACCAAATCGTACGTATCTTCAAGCATCTCCAGAATATCGTGCCATCGTCGCGCGCCAACATTCGTCGTCGTGCCTTCACCGAACGGGAGCAGGTGCAAGCGCCCAATCGCCGTGGAGCGAATGCAGTCGGGCATGTCAGCTTGGCCCTGGATCAGCTCCACTAAACCGGGCCCCGGCGTCACCGACAACGTCCGTGTCAATGCCGGTCGTTGCCAGTTCGCTTCAACGAAAACAATCCGCCGGGCCGTTTTTCGACCAGCCGCGATGGCCAGATTCAGAGCCACCGTCGAAACACCCGCGGCACGCGTAACGCTCGAAACACCGACGGACTTCAACGCCACTTGATTCACGTCACAATTGTCGAGGAGTCGATCCAAGATCGCCGCACAACACGATTCGACAACTGCCGATGGCGCGCGGCGATTATCGTCTCCCGCAGTTCCGGGGCCTGTGCCTCCGCCCACGTTCTCGTCCAAATGCATCGTGCCGCTCATCGGGTCCCCTGCTCAGTTCACGATTGGCTCGTGGGTTTGAAACCGCGGAATTGATCCAAGCACGGGATTCGGCAGGACCGACGCGAGGTTCTCGACGCTGGCGACAGTGCCAGTCGGTCGAGAATACTCGACAAGAAAGGGCAGTGCCAGGGACAGTATCAAAATCAAAGCCATACCAGCTCCGAACACGAGTCGCCGCTTGGGCGCTACTGGCTCGGGATCGAAAGTCGCCGGCTGCACGATGTTTACATTGGATATGTGGGCCGTGTCCATCTCCGCTTGAATCCGCGCCAATGCCAGTTGTTCACTACGTGCCTGAAAGTTGGCCTCGGCCGCCACGATCTCTTGTTCAAGTTGTCGTATCTTGGGTTCGCTTTCGTTGAATCGACGTATTTCTTCCCGCAGCTTCTGAAACTGAGTGGCAAGTGCCTTCTGGGCCGCACGCGTCCCTTCCGCCGCCACCCTCTCCGTTTCCAGTTGCTGTACCAATACCTGACGCGTCGGATTCGGAACGCGGATCGTTCTCACGACTCGCTCCGGTATCATTTCCAGACTCTTTTTCAGATCCTCATGTTGTCGCGCCAGCCCCTCCGCAAGTGGATGGGCCGCCGTTAGCTGCGCCATCTGCTTCCTTTCGCTTATCTCGAATTCGTAGAATTGCTCCTGGATCCGCGCGCGTGTCTCGCCCTCCAATTCCTCGGTGGACGCGCTGATCGTGCCGGGCAGCGTGTCAATCCTTCGCTCCAGATCCGCAATAGTCGCTTGCGAAACACACGCTTGCCTTTCCTCCTCCTGGATTGCCAATTCCACCGCGGAAAGGCGTGCAAGTAGACTTTCCTGTTTCCCGTCCAGTGTCACGATACCCAGTTCATCCATCTCATCGCGCATCCGAGACCGGAGATCGTGCAGGTCGCGGCCGAGTTGTTCGAGCGTCGTTTCGAAAAACTGACGCACTCCCCCGGTTTGGTTCACACGGATATACTCGTCGCGAAACGCATTCGTCATGGCAGCGACGATTCCCCGTGCCAGACCAGGTGACGGAGCGTCGCACCGAATCGAAATCACCGTTGACTCTTTCAGGCAATTGGCCGAAGTGGAATCCAAAACCCACTTCACCGCCGAACTCTCCGCAACACGCAACGTCCCCTCCGCGTCCGCCGACGAATCGGCCCTCGAAGGGAACCATGCCTTGACCGAACGAGACACACGTTGCAGATACGACATCGGCCGCTGATTGATTCTGTCGACCCCCACTTGATCGACAACAAGCTGAGCAATCTGTCGACTGCCGAGGATTTCCATGACCGACGTGATTTCGCCGTCACGCGTGCGACTGATCGGGAGCGTCTCGCCAACCGTCGCGCTCGGGTCCAACGTCACCGTCTCGCGGCCAATGCGCAAAAACACTTTGCTCTCCGATGCGTACACCCTCGGCCACAACAGCAACGCGGCGATCAGAACCCCCGCGGCCGCTATGCAAAAGAACGCGGATTTCCTCCAATGCCGACGCATCACGGATCGTCCCTCACCACGTGCTGGTTCTCGTGCCACTGTTCCCACCGCCGAAAGCATGAGTTCATAACGCGTCGTCACTGTCGCCACAGTCCGGCATGGCCACGAATACAACCCATCCATCTCATTTAACGCACATCATACAAACGCTACATCTCGCGCACTTATTGCATAGTACCCATTATTGCCAGACTCAATCAACTTGGGAATACCGTAAATGAAAAAAACAGCTAACACGCTGCTGAGCGAGTCCAAGTTGCTTCTGGAAGGTACTTGGCGGTAAGCCAGTGCGGATGCTTTCCGAACAACGTTCTAACCGCCACGTACTTCTAATGGGCCATTACGATCCCGTTTGGCAACCCAATGACTGGTACAACAGGTGGCATCAATGTTACGAGTATTTTCAATTGCGTGCATTTCTTGTGCGAGTTTCGTTTTCTCCACTGGCGCA
>CAZSOG010000255.1:0-6934 GCA_964607555.1 uncultured Pirellulaceae bacterium
TTGACTGCGTGGAGCGTCTGTTTCGCACGCTGCCGCTCCCACCGCGCACGAACTCCTAATGCGCGAGGCCAGCAACCCACAACAGAGTACGCCCTCGCATGCGCAGCGCTCCCGTTGTTCGCTCTGAAACATGCGCGCACGGTGCGCGCATCCTGCAACCTAAGAATCTAACTGGAGTTTTGCAAAACGCAAAATCAAGGGCAGTTTTGGTGTCGTAAGTCCTTATTCTACGTCGGCTCGGAGCGCCAAAACTGGTCTAGAAACGCCAAAATGCAAAACTTCAGAATCTAATGTCGCGCGCCAACACTGCGTCTCGTCCCAGAAGCCCCCGCGTTTACGCGGTGGGAGCGTAACCTTCAACCTAACGCGGGCTGCGCCCGCAACCGAAGTAGGCCCGGCTTGCCAATCCGGACCTGAATCGGAGTCTGAGTTCGCGGCACGTCCCGCCCGGCAGGCGGGACCTACTAACGTGCGCGCACCGTGCGCGCATGTGGCAGCCTAAGAATCTAACTCCCTGTCCACCCAACGGTTACCTTCGAGTCTTAGCCATGCCGGACTTGCAAGAATGGCCACCATCTGCCAGAGTTCCAATGGTGTACCACGAAGATTGGATTGAGAGGTTGGTATCATGGCGGTTCTATTTGCTACCGGTAGCCCGCCGTCCAAACTGTCCGCCGACGAAATGCGCGCCGGACTTTACTCGGCATTCGACCAGCTCGGGCCGCGGCAACGCGTGTTGGCCATTCCGCCCGATTTTACTCGACGGCACAGTTTTGCGGGCGCGTTGACATGCATGGCATACGAGTATTTCCAGGACCGCCTGGTCGATGTCATGCCGGCGTTGGGCACGCACGAGCCGATGCAGCCAGGGCAGCTGGCGACCATGTTTCCCGATGTTCCCGCAAGTCTGATGCGCGAGCATCGCTGGCGTGACGACGTCGTGACCGTTGGCGACGTACCGGCGGAGTTTGTCGCCGAAGTCACTGGCGGGCTCTACAAGAAGCCTTGGCCGGCACAGATGAATCGTCTTGCGCGGGACGGTGGCCATGACCTGATCCTGTCACTTGGTCAGGTCGTTCCGCACGAAGTCATCGGCATGGCAAACTACAACAAGAATTTGTTTGTCGGTATCGGTGGTTCCGCGGGGATCAACCAGAGTCACTTCATTGGTGCCAGCTACGGCATGGAACGAATGATGGGCCGTGGTGACACGCCGCTGCGGCGGATCTTGAACTACGCCCAGGATACGTTCTGTGGCGACTTACCGTTGCTGTTCGTTCTGACGGTGATCGGCACGAACGATCGTGGCGCGGAGGTGGTACGTGGACTGTATGTTGGGGACGATCACGAGTGTTTCGAATTGGCGTGTCGATTGAGCGCCCAGGTGAACGTGACGCTGTTGGACGAAGAGCCGACGCGTGTCGTGGTCCACCTCGAGGAAGGCGAATATCACAGCACGTGGCTGGGCAACAAGGCGATCTACCGAACGCGCATGATGATCGCGGATGAGGGCCAGCTGGTCGTTCTTGCCCCGGGTGTCCGATCGTTTGGAGAAGACCCTCAGATCGACCGATTGATACGCAAGTATGGATATCGAACGACCCCCGAAATCATGCGGTTTGTCGACGAGAATGAGGATTTGCGCGCGAATTTGTCGGCCGCCGCGCATATGATCCACGGCTCTTCCGAGAACCGATTTCACGTGGTCTATTGCCCGGGCGCGCTGACGCGTGAGGAAATCGAGAGTGTCGGGTACGAATATGCGGAGCTCGAGGACATACTCCAGCGATACGATCCGACGCGTTTACAACCGGGCTGGAACGAAGCCGCCGACGGGAGCCGGTTCTATTTCATCCGCAACCCGGCACTCGGACTATGGGCGGCCCGGCGACGGTTCGGTAATTAGTACCGGGAATGCCGGGCGCGGAAGGCAAGAATAGGGTGGGCAAGAATCCAGGACCAAGACTTGAGTATATTGTTGGCCGCTCTTCGCACGCCGCCGTCCGACCAAAACACACGGAGAAGATCCGGCAAGAATATTTGCTGGCAAGAATATGAGAGTCTATCTTGAATCGGGCCCCCCTGGGCTGGACCAGTGAAACCCCCGGATTCTGGGCAACTTGGACCCGCTGCGCCGTTTTCTAATTCCTTATTTCCTAGCCGTTCACGACATCTGCTATCAGGGAACACTAATCTTCACTGATCAACACTAATGATACCGCCCTGGAAAGTCAGCAACACTCAACATAAATCTGGCAGGTCGTAGAAAAGTCGAACGCATTTCAAGATGAGGTTTTCCAATATTAGCGCGGCTTAGCGTCGATTAGTGTTCTTTTTCTTCTGGTCCGTAAACAGTTATCTTATTTCTAATTTCTTATTTCTTATTTCTTATTTCTTATTTCTAATTTCTAATTTCTTATTTCTTATTTCTTATTTTTTCCGGATTACTTTCTGCCAACGAGTGGCCCACATTCAGTCGAAACCGTTGTCCATCGACGTCGACGATCGCATCGCGTCCGTCCAGCTGCACGACGGTCAAGTCGACCGGGCCGGTGAGCGTTTGTCCGGCGGGAACGATTTGTGTTTGGCTATTGCCGCCGACGGTGAACCATGCTTCGCCGATGCCATCGACATTTTTCGTGACTGCGGTCAATTTAATCTGCTGCCATGCCCAGTGTGCGCCCCCACGGCCGAACAGGTTCCGCTGGGCAATCAGCTGGTACGGACGGATATCGGCGAACGCCAGCTGGTCGGCCGGGGTCGTACTCAACTCCGTGTCGCGATCGGCGGTCGGCATCGAGATGGCTTCGATTGACGCGTTCATATCGACCATTTGTCCATTGCCGATCGGATTGAGCGACAGCGAGCGGATCTTATGCAGGTGTCCGGCCTCATAAAAATCGTACAGAAACCGTGTGATCTGCGTGAGGTCGCCGCGGCCGTGCACGGTAAACGTGATCCGCCGGTAGAGCACGAGTGGTTTTTTCAAGCGTCGCACGGTGTAGGTAACGGCGACCGGATCACCGGCATCGACACTTGTCCCGGTCAGTTGTGCGTTCCCGGCCAGCTGCAGCAGCCACGCCTGGTAGCGTGACCGGGCCATTTCCGGATTCGCCGGCAGCGAGCGTTTTTCGAGCATCGTCAACTGGTCGGTAATCGACTTGGCGCGTGCCAGGTTCTGTTTGGCAGTCTTCAACTGCTTGGTCAACTGGGTTTTCAGCCGCAGTTGCACCTGCAATGGTTCCTCATAGAGTTTACGGTAGCCCATATCACCGAAATAGAAGAGGGCGACCAGGCCGAGCGCGGCGAGCAACCAGCGGTTTCGTTTTGTATTCATTGTGGCGGCTCACTTTTTTTCGGTCGACACGGTGACGGGTTGGCTGACCGGAATCTCTTTTGTCCCGGGCTGCCCGGCAAGTTCCTGGCGATACTGCGTGGCATCGCGTCGCCGCAGGGTAACGCGTGTATCGAACTGCCAGGGGTAGGCCGTGGACGATTTCTGCTCGGACACACGCTGGCTGCGCACCTCGTGGAACGGATCGCGCAATTGATCACCCAACTGCGTGACGACTTCGGGCGAGCGCACTTGCACGGCCATATCGACGACGCCGGTCCCGGCGCGGCCCGCGCCGATTGTCAGACGTCGGACCATGGCATCATTACCGGTTGGAAACCGACGCGTGACATCGTACAGTTCATCCAGCCAGTTGATACTATCTCCTTCCCAACGTTGGACGGCATCGACAACGGCTTTTTTTCTAGCCAATCGGTCGAGTTGGGACGAAACTTGTTTGACCGAACGGTGCAAATCGCTGATTTCTTCATTGCCTTGGGCACGGACATCCCACACGTAGTACAGGCCGATGGCCAGCACGACGAGCAAGGCGGCGGCGCCTTTCAGGGCCTGGCCCCAGTAGTTAGGTGGTGGCGGTGGTTTCTTTGGATTGCGAAAATCGAGCGGGTGTTTCCCGTCGACGTGCTCGTAGACCATGCCGAGCAGCGGTGCGATTCGCCCGACGCGCGGTGGGGGTTGCCCTTCTTTCGACTCCATCCGCAGCGGGTCGAGCAGCGAGACGGGCAGCGAGAGCTCATCGGCAAGTTTTTCCACGAGTTTCTGGTGTTCATCGAGTGACCCGAAGACGTAGGCATGTTGGCCTTCCGCGCCCGGCGCGAGCGAGGCGGCGGCGAGCGACCGGCGAATTTCGACGGCGACCTGACGCGCGAGTGCCGCGTCGCCATCAGTTTTGCCAATGCGGGCGGTTCGCGTGTACAACAGTTCCTCGGCACGCACGATGGAAAGATCCGCTTCTTCATCATGGAGCGTGACCAGGATCATGGCCCACGGCGACTCGGGGACCATGCGGCGCAGCGCGGAGACCGCGCCCAGCGCACGATAGAGAATCGCCGCCGGTTTCACGCCGGCCTTGCTGCACTCGGCATCCACCTGTTCCAGTGTCGCGGCATCCACGACGAACGCGAACACCTGCCGGCCCTCCGCTTCGTCCGCCGACAGAATCACGTAGTCAATCACCCCCGATTCCGCCAATTCACCGGCATCGCGCACCACTTGATTGACGACCAACACCGGCAGCTCTTCGTCATCCGCCGGCGGCAACTGGAGCGGGATCACATCGACCTGCGCACGGCTCAGTCCTATCAGCGTCTCCGGACGCCGCCCGCCGTGGCGGCGGATAATGTCCCGGATCACTTCGCCAGGCGATGTCGAGTTCTCGTCAGTGTGCCACACCTCGGTGCCAGCCGCGATCACATGCACGTGACCCGCGCGGCGCTCGGCCAGCAAATAATCGACCGTCGATCGATCCCATTGGACCGCCAGCAACGGCCGTCGAAACGAACTCATGGACTTGATATTCATGGCATCTCGGTCAATTCGAGCACGTCACCCAGTGGTCCTCGACCCAATGGCCGCAGATCCTTGTAGTATACTTGGCGGGCCGGCAACTCGGTAGCATCAATCACGGTTTCCAACCGCATCACGGGACTACGCCGGTCGTAGAACCCGATTATTTGAGCGCGTCCCACGTCCCCGCCCGTGGTCACGTAGGGCAACAGGCGTCGCATTTGAGCCAGGTCCACGAGTCCTTCGGTGAGCAACCAGGTGGGATCGTGTCGGCCGGCCTCCTCGGCGGGGGCCATGGACCGCGCCGCGAGGATGCGTTCGACCAGCGCCGCGTCGATCCCCGGCACACCGAGCAGTACGGCGCGCGGCGCGCGGTTAATGTTCACGCGTCCGAATAGCGGTCGGCCCGTGCCGACCGTCGTCGCGTCCATGAGCTTCGGCAGGTAGTCGCGCATCTGCGTTGGATCCCGTGCGAACGGGCTCGTCAAGACAAGCGTTTGGCGCTTCGCCGGACTCCGGCCTTTGGCCTTGCCCTTGCCTTGACTCTTCCCCTTGCCCTTGCCTTTGGCGCTTCCTTGTCCTCGGGCGCGACTCTTTTTCTTCTGGGGGATTTGCACGCGAATCCCGATCAGATCCAGGGGCGAGCGAATTCGAACTTTTCCGGGGCGCGACAAGTTCGGCGCGTAGTTGGACGCGTCCACCGCGCGGCCCGAACCCTTATACCGCCCGTATTGCCGATAGGCGACGATGAAATTCGCCCATGCGGGCGGCAGCACTTCTGCCAGCTGCGACTGCAGTTTCCCCAGGTCCTTCTGGTTTAATTGCACGCGCGGTCGGCCTTCGTATGACACGTCCCGCTCGCCGCTGTATACGGTCAGGAACGCCGACCAGGGGATCACTTCCTCGGTCGCCCCGGTCTGTGCTTCCTGGCCGGCCAGATTCGCTTCCCAGTCGTCGACCCGGAAGTTCTGGTTCAAATCAAGACCGAAGAGTCGCTCGCGCGTCACGCCGCGTACTTGCAGCAACTCTTCAAGCGACTCCGGCGGGCCATTGCGCGGCGTCACGGGCGGGTCGAGGCCCGAGTAGTAATCGGCCTCCGCGCCGAGCGGCCGCTGTTTGTTGTCCGGGTCGATCCAATCCAAGATCGCATCCGCCGTCGACTCGTCCATCCCGGGCAGATTCATCAGCGCTTCATGTCCGAAACCCGAGAACCGCCGATCCCACAACGCGAGCGTCACCAGGTTCAGTTTCGCCGATTCGTTCACGTAGCCTCGTCGCCAGGACGATTCCTGCACGCCCGACATTTGGTCCGGCGTCGACACCTTGCCCGCCAGGATGCAGAAACGGCCCTGCCGCACGGGTTGCTCGGCAAGGCTGACGTCCTCCGTCTCGTCCGTGTCAACGACGATCGGCCCGAACACATCGGGCAGATCGTCGTACTCGGCACCTTCCGGCCGCCCGGCACGCGGCGTTTCCAGAAGGGCCGCCAGATACTCGCGTCCCGAGGCCGCCATCGCCTCGGCTTGCAACTGGTCGCCGCGCGCTGCAGCCGCCATATTCTCGTCACTCATCAGCGTCAAGAATCCATACGCCGCCAGGCTGACCAGCACGATTACGATCGTCACGACGATGATCACAACGCCACGACGGCGGCGTGTTGGCAAGGGGGTCTCGGGTTGGTTGGCTGTTCGATGCATGGCAAGACCATTGAATTAGGTGATTAGGTGTTAGGTGATTAGGTGTTAGGAAGAAAGTGCGAATTGGTACTGGTTCGCGATTTGAGTGTTCCCATCGACGTCCCCTCTGTTGGTCCAATGATCCTCGCCACAACATTCCACTCCACGCTTTCCTCCTAACTCTTAACGCGGGCTTCGCCCGCAACCCACAAGGGAGTACGCCCTCCTTCGGTCGCGCTCCCGTTGTTCGCTTCGAAACATGCGCGCACGGTGCGCGCATGTGGCAGCCTAAGAATCTAATGCGGGAGGCCCGCAACCCACAAGGGAGTACGCCCTCGTTCCGCAGCGCTCCCGTTGTTCGCTTGGAAACATGCGCGCACGGTGCGCGCATCCTGCA
>CAZSOG010000256.1:0-6908 GCA_964607555.1 uncultured Pirellulaceae bacterium
GCGAGAACGAAAATCCGGCCGGCCTGGTCGGTCTGCTGCGGGTCGAATTCGCGGCCGGCGCCCCGCTCGTCATCCCGACCGACGCGCGTTGGCGATCCCACGATCGCGAGACCGGTCGGTGGACCGCGTTGGACTACGACGACAGCGATTGGAGCAGCGCCGAGGTGATCGCTCCGATCGGTGGCGGGCCGTGGGGCGATATCACGGTCGGCAGCGAAGATCGCCGCCTGCCGGCTCGGATGTTGCGCAAGGAATTCGCCGTCACTAAACCGATCGCTCGAGCCATGGTCTACTTCAGCGGCCTCGGCCTGTCCGAACTCTACCTCAACGGCCGCAAGGTCGGCAACCATGTCCTGTCACCCGCTTTGACCGACTACACGAAACGGGTTGCCTACCTGACGTTCGACGTCACGCGTCAGCTCGCCCAGGGCACCAACGCGATGTGCGTCTGGCTGGGCAACGGACGTTACTATGCACCACGCGCCATGGCACCGACCGCCACGGTCGGTTATGGTTATCCCAAACTGCTACTGCAGCTGGTCGTCGAGTACGCCGATGGTTCGCGCGACGTGGTCATCAGCGACGCATCGTGGAAGCTGACCACGGACGGGCCGATCCGGGCGAACAACGAATACGATGGCGAGCAGTACGATGCACGCCGTGAAATGCCGGGCTGGGATCGCACCGGTTTCGATGACCACGCCTGGCAGCCAGCGCAAGTCGTGTCGGGACCGGCCGGCAGGCTGGTTGCCCCGATGGACGAACCGATCCGTGTGACCGGACACCTGAAACCGCGAAAGGTCACCGAGCCGAAACCGGGCATGTTCATTTTCGACCTCGGCCAGAACATGGTCGGCTGGTGCCGCCTTAAAGTCGCGGGCCCGGCGGGCACGACCGTCACTCTGCGCCACGCGGAAATGCTGCGCGATGATGGCACGCTTTACCTCGACAATCTCCGCAGCGCGAAGGTCACGGACACGTACACGCTGAAAGGCCACGGCACGGAAATCTACATGCCCCGGTTCACCTACCATGGCTTCCGGTACGTCGAGGTGACCGGCTATCCCGGCCGCCCCGCGCTGGATGCGATCGAAGGCTGCGTGGTGAACGACGACGTTCCGAGCGCCGGGTCCTTTACCTGTTCCAACGCCCTGATCAACCAGATCTACAAGAACGTCACGTGGGGGGTGCGTGGTAATTATCGCAGCATGCCAACCGACTGCCCGCAACGCGACGAGCGTCAAGGCTGGCTGGGCGACCGCGCGGCCGAGTGCAAAGGCGAGTCGTTTCTGTTCCAGAACGGACCGCTGTACGCCAAATGGGTGCGGGACATGATCGACGCACAGAAAGAAAACGGCAGCGTCTCGGATGTCTGCCCGGCCTACTGGCCGCTCTACACTGACAACGTTGTGTGGCCCAGCGCGCTGATCCTTGCTTCCGATATGGTGTACGAACAGTTTGGCGACCGGCGGACGATAGCGCATGCCTACCCGAGCATGGTCAAGTGGATTGACCATATGAGTGACTTTATCACCGACGACAACATCATGCCGCGCGACAGGTATGGCGACTGGTGCGTACCCCCGGAAGACCCGAAACTGATCCACTCGAAAGACCCGACTCGGAATACCGCCGGCCCGATCCTCGGTACCACCTATTTCTACCACTGCCTGAACCTGATGACACGTTATGCCACGTTGCTCGGTAAGCCCGCCGATGCGGCGCGGTTCACTGCCCTCGCAAAGCGGCTCAAGGATGGACTCAACGCCAAGTACCTGAATCGCAAACTCGGCCAGTACGACAACGGCGCACAGACGACGTCCGTGCTGCCGCTCGCATTCAATATGGTGCCCGACGACCAACGTCAAGCCGTGTTTGACCATCTGGTTCACAAGATCACGGTCGAGACGCACGGGCATCTGGGCACCGGGCTGGTGGGCGGCCAGTGGCTCAACCGGGTCCTTACCGCCGGCGGCCGGCCGGACCTCGTGTACGGGTTCTTAACGAAGACGGATTATCCGAGCTGGGGCTATATGGTGAAACACAATGCCACCACGGTTTGGGAACTGTGGAATGGAAACACAGCCGACCCCGCGATGAACTCGGGCAATCATGTCATGCTTGTCGGCGATATGATTATCTGGCTGTTCGAGGATCTGGCCGGCATCCAGGCCGATCCAGCTCAACCGGGCTTCAAACACATCCTTATGAAACCGACGCTCGTCGGCGACCTGAAGTTCGTCAAGGCCACGCACCAGTCACCCTACGGACTCATCGCGAGCGATTGGCGTCGGGACGGTCACCAGTTGAAGTGGCGGATCACCGTGCCTCCCAACACGACCGCGACCGTCTGGGTACCAGGCGGGAAGAGCGCGAAAGTGCGCGAGTCCGGTCGGCCGATCGATACGGCCCACGGCGCGACTCTACTACGCCGCACCGCGGACCGCATCGTGCTCAAAGTGCTCCCCGGTTCGTATTGTTTTGATGTCGATGATCCAAACGGGGAAGAGGGGGAGGAATAGGAGTTAGAGACCTTATGGGTCGAAATGTGACGATCTTGAGTCAAGTTTTTGGGGCGAGGTTTACCCGTCGCTACGAGACCGAACATCAGGCGAGCGGCGCGGGTAGTGCAAAATCATGCGCTCCACCCAGACTAGCTGGGTGGGGGGGGGAGATGCGCGGGCGAGAGACGGTGGTAGTGCAGAATCACCGTTCCACCGGGATAAACCCGGCGGTGACGGGAACGTGGGTGAGTTGAGGACGGAGTAGTGCAGAATCACCGTTCCACCGGGATAAACCCGGCGGTGACAAACGGGGCAAGACCTAGCGCTGTGCGCGGGTCTCCTGACCCCGCACAGGAGCGACCGAAGGTCTCCAATGCATCGCCATGCGTCCGTTGGTTGGAGGTAAAACCTCGTTAGATTCCAAAGCTTCCGGATGTGCGCACCGTGTGCAAACATTTCTTCCGAGACCTTGTCCCATAAACCCTACAGTCTACAGCCTACGGTCCATAGCCTTCGGGGCGCAGCCCGCGTCAGGGCAAGAAGATCTTCGTCACATATTCTTGCCCACGATTTTCTTGCCCTTGTCGCCCATCTATCCGCCTCATCTCTCGCCCGAATTCAGTTTCCGCTCTTTGACCTTCCGAGAATCTGCGATCGGTACGCCGGCGTTATGGTCCCGCGGTTGCATAGTCCAGCGTCACTTCGACCCAGATGATCTCCAGCGGCTTGCTTTCTTTCTGGGAAGAAGACCGAAACCTGAATTCCAGTACGTTGCGGCCACGGACGAACCGTTCGGCCGGGACCGGGATCTTCTTCTCGCCGCGTTTCCACCAGTTTGGCGTGTTGAGGAAGCTTGTGGTATGCTCGGTCCGCGCGTTGCGTGCCCGGTTACGGTGAATATCCTGCGTGGTCACGGGCGATCCCTGGTTCTGTTCGCGCAACGTGTCCGCGGAGATCACGACCGGCCCCTTGCCGTTCACATTCAGTTCGATTTTTTCGCCTGGCGCGAGTTGACGACAGTAGAGGACCACTTGCGCAGCGACGGTCAGGCCGTTTGCGCGCGCCTTCTGAATATCGTCAGCAATTCTCAATTGGACCACGTGTCGCGCGCCCGGGGGCGCATCGCCGTCACTGTGTTTGCCGAACACGATCGGCATGAACGGCCCGATATCGACCATGTAGCGTTTGTCCGCATATTGGATCTTGGCCGGCGTTCCCAGCTCGCCGTAAAACGGTCGCCATTGATAGGGGCTCGCGAACCCCAGCTCGATTCTGTCGCAACCGACGCAGTTGTGGATGAGGGCTTGCGCTCGATACATTCCCGGGACCTTCGGCTTGCTGTAACGCTTCCGGCCGGTCGGCGTTGGATCGGTATCGACCAGCCCGAGCGCCTGCCAGATGAACCCGTGGATCTTGCAGGGGCTGTTGATCTTGCTCTTGAAAGCAACAAACGGGTCCATGGGCACATCAAAATAGTCACCGGCGGGCCAGCCTTTGTATGCCGACAAGCCGTCGATCCGCCCTTCCCGCATATACGTTTGCCAATCGATGCCCCGTCTGTTCGCGTCTCGAAACGGCACGCGCACCAGCAACTCGAGACGCCGATCGAGGTGCCGGCCCTCCTGGTCCAACATCTTTCTTACATCGCGAATGAACTGGGTCAACACGGGGCGGCCGGCTTCGGGGTCCGCGAAGAACCGGGTCATTAGATTCAGTGCGAGACCGTCGGCGCCGGTCCGTGCGGCGTCGCGGAGTATGCTCAATTTGCGTTCGCGAACCTCCTTGTGCTTGAAATCCAGCAGCAGCGAACCGGGGATTCGGTACTCGGCGTGCGCCTTGGAAAAGTCATCGGACAGAAGCTGCCACGTCCAGCTGCCGACGGGCCCGTATTCCTTGTTCACGTGCATGTAGGCAAACAGTTTGACACCCAATTGGTGAGCTCGAGCGGCAGCGATTGTCAGCGGATCATGTCCTGATTCGATCAGGTACTTGAGATTCCGATACGCGTTGCGGTCCCCCGCGCGCATTTTTTTCCACATTGCGGGCGTGATGCCGATACCCAGCAGCTGGCCCGTCTTGGAATCGAAGGTCACTCGGCTGCCGGCGGTAATTCCCCACAGGATCCCGGACACGCCGCCGCGTGCGAGCGGGTCGACCATCTCCTGCTCGAGTTTCTCTTTTGTCAGCGGATACTCGGCAGCATAGTATTGCGAGAAACCATCGGTGCGGTAGTAGACGGGAAGCTGCCGCGGACTGCAACCGGTGGCGAACGCGTGCTGTTCAGACGGATCGGCAGCGTGTGATGTCGCGGCGAGTGACATAAGTCCGCAAGCGACGAGACAGAGCACGCGATACTGTGATCTGGCGTGTCGGCGTTTGGCATGACGTTCCGCGCCACTGCCAGGTCGATCGCGACTCGGTTGGCGCTCCCTTCGGAGTTTTCGCGGCTTCATGATCATGGACATATTACCCTACGAGACCATTGGTATTCTCGCCCTCGAATATTCTTGCCCCCTCTTCGCGCGCCGCCGCACGACGACGGCTCGGCGAAGAAGAAGATTTGGCAAGAATATTACATGGCCAGAATATAAGAGGTTTACTTCAATCAAGCAAATACCCGTGAACGGTTATTTAAAACATGTGTGCATCACGCGCGCATCCTGCCGCCTAGGAATCCAGCGAGGTTTCACCTCCAACCAACGGATGCATGCCGGGGTGATGGAGACCTTCGGTCACTCCCGTGCGGGGTCGGGAGACCCGCGCACAGCGCTAGGTCTGTCCCGTCCGCCTATGGCGGACTTGACTCGGTGGAGCGCATGATTCTGCACCACAACGCCCTGCCGCGCGCAAGCGCGCAGCCGAGTTCTCGACGGACCTCAATTGCACAACCGATCAACCACTTCGACAGACCGCCGCCCTCCATGCTTCGTGTTCTTCGCGAAGTACATGAGTCCAGCGCAGATTCGCCTGAATCAGCGGGACATTGACACGCATGTCGGGCGCGAATCGGTTGTTTCGCGGTCGAACGAGTTGAGCTATTATATTCTAATGCAGCATCGTTCGAACTAACTCGCCGATGTCTGACAGATAGTCCCATTCCTATTTCTTCCCACGACTCAAGGAGCCATATCATGTCCAGTAAGAATCGGCGGACATTCTTGCAGCAGTCCACGGCTGGAGTAACCGCCGCAGCGACCTGGAGTCTGAGCCGTGCCGCGGTCAGTGCCGCGGGGGCGAACGAGCGGATCCAAGTTGGCGTCATCGGCCCCGGGGGAATGGGCTCTCGGCACGTGCGTGAACTTGCCAAACGCAAGGATGTCCGTGTGGCTTACGTATGCGATCCTGACTCGCGGCGGGTCGCGGCGGCGGCCGACACCGTGTTGAAGCAGACCGGGCAAAAAGCGACCGCCGTAAAAGACTTGCGCCATGTCCTGGACGACAAGAATGTCGACGCCGTCTGGATTGCCACACCCGACCATTGGCATGGTCCGGCGACCGTGCTGGCGTGTGATGCCGGCAAGCACGTCTATGTCGAGAAGCCTTGCGCCCACAACATCCACGAAGGTCGGCTGATGATCGAAGCAGCACGCCGCAACAAACGCGTTGTTCAGGTCGGCACGCAGTCGCGCAGCACGGAACACGTGATGAAGGCGATGCAAGTGCTTAAGGAGGGGATCATCGGCGAGATCCTGGTCGCCAAGGCATGGAACAGTCAGCGGCGTGCGAGCATCGGGCACCGGCAACCGAGTGATCCACCGGACTACCTCGACTTCGACCTGTGGCTGGGCGTGGCTCCCGAGCGGCCCTATCAGGCGAATCTACTGCCGTCCATATGGCGTTGGTGGTTTGATTTCGGAGTGGGGGATATCGGCAACGATGGTGTCCATGACATCGATATTGCCCGTTGGGGCCTGGGCGTGACGACCCACCCGAACACCGTCACCGCGCTGGGCGGAAAGTTCTTCTTCGACGATGATCAACAGTGGCCCGACACGCAGTATGCCGTGTTCGAATACGCCGCGGATGAAACAGGCGGTCGTAAGAAACAACTGATTTACGAGCAGCGCATCTGGTCGCCCTATCACCAGGAAGGGTTCGAGAACGGCAACGCGTTCTATGGCACCAAAGGCATGATGATCCTCGGCAAGATGGGTGGCTGGCATGTCGTGCTTGAACACGACAAGCCCGGCCCGAGCATGCAAGGGAGTTTCTCGCTGTTGGATCATCACCAAGATTTTCTTGATTGCATTCGGGCTGGAGGGCGCCCGCACGCGGATGTTGAAATCGGCCACCTTTCGGCCAGCTTGTGCCACCTTGCCAACATCGCGACACGGACCGGTAGCATTGTGCGATTCGATCCCAAGACGGAGACCGTGATCGACAACCCGGCAGCGGCCAAGATGG
>CAZSOG010000257.1:0-6904 GCA_964607555.1 uncultured Pirellulaceae bacterium
CCCTCAATATTGGGCGGCCGTGTTTCCAAACGGACGACGTGTTCCTGCTGGAGTTGCAGTTCCGCCGCGTCTTCGATCGTCACGATGCGATCCGAGTTCGAAATGAAACTCGACAACGTGTTGAGCAGCGTTGTTTTACCGGAGCCGGTACCACCCGATATGATGATGTTCAAGCGGGCCTTGATGGCGCCTTCCAAGAGCATCACCATCTCGGGGGTGAAGGCTTTGTAGTTCAGTAGATCTTCTAGTTTGAGCGGGTTGGCACCGAAACGCCGAATGGAAACCGCCGGGCCGTCCAATGCCAAGGGGGGGATAATCGCGTTGAACCGTGATCCGTCGTCGAGTCGCGCGTCCACCATGGGGCAGACCTCGTCGACGCGCCGTCCGACTTTCGAGACAATACGATCGATGATTTGGAGCAGATGGCTGTTGTCGCGGAACTCGACCGCCGTTCGTTCCATGCGACCGCGACGTTCCACGTAGATGCTCTTCGGGCCGTTGATCAGGATATCGCTAATGGACGGATCACCCAGCAGCATTTCAAGTGGTCCGAGGCCAAATGTTTCGTTCAGGACCTCCTCGATCAACCGCTCGCGTTCGTTGCGGTTCAGAAACGTCTCTTCGGTGTCACAGAGATGCTCGACCACCAAGCGGATCTCGCGGCGCAGAACGTCACCCTCTAATTCGCCGACTTTGCTCAAATCCAACTTGTCAACCAGCTTGGTGTGGATGCGCTGTTTGAGGTTGTCAAACTCCTCGGCCCGTGCCGCGTCCTGGGAGTTTGTCGTGGGGGCGTGATTTTGCATGGTGCTTCTCGACCGATCCATTCACATCTTGGCCATTACCCGATTCCACTGAGTGGACGCTCAGTGACGAGCTGGGCGGGCCATGACTTTCTCCAAGCGGTGCCCGCGCTGGGTTCCCGAGGCTTGCACCGCTCCGTGTTGTCAAATGACGACTCGGGTACATTGCTGCGGATCGGCCCGCTCGAACCAGCGAGCGGCCGAGCACTCCGCGTGGCACGTACTCTTCAATGCAAGCATAGCTCACAAGAAATGGCTGTTCATTGGAACATGCCGTGAGCGTGGAGAGAAAAGAGGTCTGGCGAGGGAGCGCGGAATGACGGAAAACCGGCATATTCGCGCCAATGCGACGTTGTCCTGGATCAGTCCGTTTGCCGAACCTTGCTCTTGCTCCAGAAGCTCAGCCAGCGGCCCTTGGTGGCATCGGCGCCGCCCTCTTCGGATTGTGAGTCGCCAGCCAGTTGTTGGGCCATGGCGACGATCGCTTGCGTAATATCCGCGCGCGGCGCCTGTTCAATCAGCGGGACGCCGTTATTACGCATTTCAACCATCACTCGATAGTCGTTGGGCACTTGCCAGAAGATGTCACGACCGATCGTCTCTTTCGCCTTTTTCAAGCTGATATGACCATTATCAAGTCCGGCGCGGTTCACGACGACGCGGATCTTATCTTTCAATCCATCGTACTCGTCGAACGACATCATGAGACGCACGACGTTGCGCAGGCAGGGCAGATCGAGCTGGGTCACGAGCAGCACTTCGCTCGCCGCCAGCAGGGCGGCCATATCGACGGAGTTGTATGCCTTGGACGTGTCGATGATGACGTGGGAAAACGTGGCTTTGAGCAAGCCGACGACGCGCTGGACGGCATCCGACGTCACGAGCACGTTATCTTGCAGTTGCACGGGACGTGGCAACAGGTACAGCCCCGACGCGTGACGGGTCATCGATCGTTTCAGCAGCGTGAAATCGAGCCGCGAAACATTGCGGACCACGTCGACCAGTGTGTAATCGGGGATCGTATCGAGAAAAACGTCGGCATCTCCCAGCGATAGATCGAGATCGACCAGCGCCACCGTATTGGTTGGTTCGCGCGCCAGAGCGCAGCCGACGTTGACCGCGACGCTGGTTGACCCGACGCCGCCGGTCGCACCGGTTACCGCGATGATGCAGCAGCCTCGTGGTTTGCTCCCGTCCGATGAGTGTCGCTGGTTGCTGATCCGTTCAAACGCGAGCACAAGCTCTTCGATCCCGACCGGCTGCGTCAGGAATTCCTTGGCACCAGCGCGCATGGCGCGGAGGATCAACTGGCCGTCGGCGCTGCCGCTGACGACGAGGATGCTGCATTTCGGGTTCGCATCGCGCAGTTTCTCGATTAAATGGATCGCTTTGTCGGGGTCCGCGTCGATGGCCACGACACCGACGTCGGGGTCCGTTTGGCCGACAATATCGACGAAGAACTCATAGCGTGACGACTCGGCGTCCAGCCAGATGGAGTCCATACCCATCAAGATTTTTTTGAACGCGTCTCGGGACGAATCGTTGGGATCGACAATTGCTAAGCGAAGTACGTTGGACATGGCAAACAGACTTCCCCGCCGTTGAATCATTGACGAACTTGTTGATGTTTGACGACCACGTCATCGCAACTGGTCATAGCCGACTGGGCCGATCAGTGCGGGCCGCTGCGTCTTGCGCCCGTTGGCCGCCGGTCGATCGAGTCGCACATGTATGGGAGCGGGCCGTCCCTGGGTGGTAGGCCGTGCCGCCGTGCGTGGCTGCCGCCCGTTAAGCCGCCGCGCCGATGGATCGAACTGTTGGCGCGTACCTCCTGCCGCCGGTTCCGGGACGCCAATTACGCCCTCGGGCACCGCGCCTTGACACTTGGGACAACTGTTGTCCGGGCAGCACTTGGGCACCTCCAGGTAACCTCGATAAAAGAGCTCGGCGTCGTTTGGCGATGTGGTCGACTCGCCCGGACCGCAGGCTGGCAACTCGTGCGCGTCGGCCGCGTCGACAAACTCGGGCGTGACCGTGATCAGTAGTTCCACTTCGTTGGTCTGTTCTTCAACACGCCGGAAAGGAATACCGAACCAGGGTACTTCGGACAGCCAGGGGATGCCTCGATTCTGCGATTCCGTGCGTGTTTGAATTAATCCAGCCAGGGCGAGCGTCTGGCCCGCCTTCATCTCCACGGCCGTGTCGACCCAACGTGTGCGCAGGCCCGGCACCGTCACATTTTCGATCGTCACGCTCCGCGACGGATCGATCTCGCTGACCTGCGGACGTACTTCGAGTCGCAAGTTTCCGTTACCCAGCACCAAGGGGACGAAATCCACCCGGGTCCCGAACTGGCGATATTCGATCGATACCGTGCCGAGACTCTGCGGCACGATGATCGGGAACTCACCGCCCGAGTTGAAACTGGCCGGCCGGCCGCTGATCGTCACCAGCGTCGGTTCGGCAAGGACCTTGATTAGATTATTCTGCCGCAACGCCTCGATGAAACCATAGAAGGCTCGATTACCGTCGACAATGCCGAAACGCATGGTGTCCGCTCCGGATGCCGCGATGGCACTCGGGACCGCGCCGCCGGTTAACAGACCGCTGACGCTTTGCACCACGTAGTCCGAGCCGTCAAAATAGGCCCAGTCGAAACCCGCGTTGCGGAGCTTGGTCCGCGAGACTTCCATGACTTTCGTCTTCAGCAGGATCTGTTGGACGCCGCCAATCGTCAAATTGTTGATGACGTTCGGATAGTAGTCCTCCGACATGCGGACAATACTGCGTACCATCTGTGGGCTCGGGACGTAACCCGACAGGTAGACGCTGTTGGCCAGCGGGCGCACGCGTACCGCCGCGTCCGGGAATTCGGATTTGATCAACATCTGTAGCTCGCGTGCATCAGGAGTCACAACGACGTCAACGGTGTATAGTTGCTTCTGTTCGTCCCAGACGTTCAGCTGCGTTACTCCTGCTTGCAAGGCCGACAGCTGGATCTGGTTCGGCGAGATGGGCATGGCGCGGATGACGGCCGGATTATTAACTAGCAAACGTGGGATCTTGTGCGCCAGCGTCAGGATCCG
Organism: uncultured Pirellulaceae bacterium; assembly: GCA_964607555.1. Classification (GTDB taxonomy): domain Bacteria; phylum Planctomycetota; class Planctomycetia; order Pirellulales; family Pirellulaceae; genus JAJSAJ01. The sequence goes on from CAZSOG010000257.1 coordinate 3,890, forward strand.
ACTGCTCGCAACAATCATCTCCAATCGTTGCGTTGGACCATCGATGCGAAACGTCACTGGCTGGCCGGACATCTGCTGAGCCAGAACGCGGGATGAGTCCTCGGTGGTGATGACCGAGGCGACAATCAGGCCGATGATGGCGGGTAGGACCGCCCAGCTGTTATTGGACATCCGTGTACTTCCTTGCGTCTTACGGTCGACGCGTTCGGGTCATCCGTGCGCGAGCTCATCCGCCCGCTGTTATCCGTTCGTGCCGCTGCCGGTCGGCACGCCGCTTTCCGATCTTCCGTCTCGGGGCCCGCACGATGATTCCTGCCGACCCAAAGTCACCGTCTTGCCGTGATTCAATCATCGCTCGCGGCATCATCATCCGCCGCCGTGTCGCCATCCGGCTGGTCCGCCGCTGGTTCGGACGTGGCGGTCGGCGCGTCGCCGTCCGCGGCGGCGCTCCCCGATGGGAGCCAGCCCGCGGGGGGAAACGCCGATGGCGCGGCCGCCGAAGCCGATCCCGTCGCCGCATTGTTGTCCGGTAAGCTGTTCTCGTCGCTCCAGGTGAATTCCGTGCCACCGGTCGGTGTCAACACGGTCATCTGCCACTTTGGTTTCGGGGGCGCCGGAGGGGCGACGGGAATGTTGGGGGTCGGCGCCGCTATCGCCTGGCTGCCCCGCGCGAAACTCGTCAAAAACTTCGCCAGGCCGCTGGTCGCCGTGCTGTTCGGTTTGTCATTGTCCGCGGATTCGGAATGGGTCCCAAAGAGCGATTCGACCGTTGCCGACTCCTGGTTGTTTTGGTCCTCTTCCTCGTTGGGACGACGTAACGCGAGCCGTAACGTGCCTAGCTCGGCCGCTAACATCAATCGGGCAACCTGGTCTTGCTTGACCAATACGGAAACCGTCTTCGCCACGATCGTCTCACCGTCTTCGTCCGTCATTTGCTCGGTTTCCGAGTTCACGGCGAAGACACGCACATTACGCAGGATTTCACGCGTGCCGGTCTTCGGTATGTCGCTGTTGGCGCGAAAATAGCCAAAAATGTCCACGCGGTCGCCCGGGCGCACGAGATTGGCGACCGCCGTGTCTATCCGGACCTTGAGACTGCAGACACGGAACCCGTCGGGTATCTTGATCGCCGCGCCGCTAATGGCATCCGCCAGCTTCCGCTGCAGGATCGGCTCGCCCTCGTACAGCCGCGTGCGTGCGAAGCGATCCTTGATGTCGTCAAGACTTGTTGTCGCGCCTTCGGGCACTTTGGATTTGGGCCAATCCTCCAGACGCACATTCGTCGACGTCAACTGCTCGTTGACGTCGATGTCCGCCGTGGCGACATAGATCGGCACCGTCTCCAGTTTTTCACCGTTCGAACCGCTTCGTTCCATCACTTGGCTGATCGCGATGGATGCGACCAAGCCGCAACCCAGGGCGATGACGATCAATACCATCGATTTGGCACGCATCGTTTTTCCTCAATACGCCGATGTTCCCGTCGCTATGTCCGGTCGCCCCACATCGGAGCGGTTGTTGTTCCCGGGCGTCCTCGCTACTGCACACTCTCACGGCGCATCACGCTCGTGGCCGAAAGCGTCTTTCCCCCCAAATACATTGGCGATGGGAGCCAACTTACTTGATTAAAACCGACGCTGACGGTTACCGTCACCGGATCGCCAAAAGCCGCATCTTGTGGATCAGCCGGTGTGACCGATATAGTCACGCCCTGGATAGAAGCACTGTTCGTATACTGCTGTACTACATCGACCACGTCCTGCTGCGTGCTTCCGTCCAACACGGCTTTCCGCGCGCCTTCCCGAGATGCGTTCACTAATACCTGCTGAACCATCACCATCCGACCGTACTCAATCATGCCGAAAACAAGCAGGAGAAAAATCGGCGCCACGACCGCGAACTCGACCGCCGCCGCTCCCCGTCGTTTTTTTCGGTATGATCGGCACACTTTGTCCAATTTGTGATCGGCTGCCCGCATTGTCGGTGAAAACCGCCTGATTACCCTAAGCATGTCAAAGTTCTCCAGCTTGCCTACGTTATTGGCGCCCGACTACACTAGCATGCCCGTCCACGCAAAATAAGCAATCGTCCCAATCGCGATTGGAATTCCATACGGAAGCAAGAGCATCGAGCTTTTGCGATTCGCCGCAATTTCGGATAACCTGTTCGGATCGCGTATCGTCAGTATCTCCGTGAGAATCAGCCAGAACTGATTCGAGTGCTTTCGCCAACCCCGTTGGACCAACACCATGGCGATCGCGAGCACTGCTCCCACGATGGCCGACACGCAAAAAGCGTAAAACGTGTGCGTCGCGTGCATCCACGCGCCGACACCGGCCAGGAGCTTCACATCGCCCGCACCCATTCCCCCGATCGCATAGGCGGGCAGCAGAAGCATCAAACCAACCAACGTGCCGACGAGACTCCAGCTGATCCCGACCCACCAGGGATCCCCCGTCCAGATCGTTGCGACCGCGCTAAACAGCCAGCCGCTGATAATCATCGGGAACGTCAGCCAGTTGGGCACTTTCAATTCAAGTCCGTCGATCACGGCCGCTAATACCAAGAAGCCGGACACGATCCAGACGTTGGAATGTTCGAGTAGTGCAGAACCAATTGCTTGAAAATAGTCCATTTGAAATCTTCCCCCCCTGTGTACTGCGGACGCCCGCAGCGGCGGGCGTGAGAAGCCGAGTCTGTTGATTCCTCCGTATTAGCCGCGCAAGCTCAACATGCAGCAACTCAGCACGGCAACAAGCACTGTGAAACCGTAGCACATCATTTCCAACGCACCTGCCATTGCGTCGGCTGGCAACATGGAATACATCGCGTGGCTCCTGTAAAGCGTGTGGATTCGCGGCCTGGCGGTCGGTCCCGTGCCGGCCACGTCTTCCGGACTATCTGCAAAATTCCCCCTCGGCGCCATCAGGCGACGCCGAGGGGGTTTCGTCGGTCATGTCATGCGTGCCATATCAGGCGAGGCATTGATGCCTAGCCCAACTGATTCGCAACGTC
>CAZSOG010000258.1:0-6889 GCA_964607555.1 uncultured Pirellulaceae bacterium
AGCCAGTGATTCTGCACTACGGCGAAACACGCACCCCGCACGCGCTCCGGCCCCCACCCAGCTGGTCTGGGTGGAGCCAGTGATTCTGCACTACGGCGAAACACGCACCCCGCACGCGCTCCGGCCCCCGCCCAGCTTGTCTGGGTGGAGCCAGTGATTCTGCACTACGGCGGCGCACGCGCCGGCCCCTTTTTTTGCGCGCTGCTGTAGTGCACAATCATGCGCTCCACCCACACGAGGCGGGCGGGGGCGTAACTCCCTCTATTGTAGTGAGTTACACCATTCGTGACACGAAAAGTGGCGCTGTCCAATGAGGCAGTGGCGTCAAGATAATCTATCAGTGGCTGAGTTCGTAAGACGTCACGAATCCCGGCGGTTCCACGAATTGAGTTTCGAGCAAGTGGTAGATTATTTCCACGCGGCTGCCGTAGAGGTTTTCTGCAGGCTGCGGCGCTTGCGGGGTTTTGAAACCCAAGCATTTCTTGATTTTGCGCGCTACATCGGTACCTAAATCACGCCTGTTCTAGTAGACGCCAAACGCGGCCCGATGGTCGCCGCGGCAAAAAAGGCCCAGTCGGCAGTCGCGCGACCCAAGAAAACTTGTAGCAACAGGACTTGAGGTTTTCATCACACGAGTTTCAGGCTGTACGTGATCGAGCGTTTTTCTTGGTATCGCTCAGCCCATCAAAACAGGAGAATCATCATGACGTGGCGAACCGGATTGGCGATCGCGGGATTCATTGTTTCGCTCGCGGGACTGCTGCTCAGTACCGTGATGTTCCGGCTCTTGGTCCTGGTGACGCTCGCCTTTGACTTCGGTACGACGGAGATCGAGTTGCTGGGCATACCGGTGTGCATTATTGGATGGGTCCTTTGTTTGTTTGGTCCGCGCACCGGCGCCGGTGCCCGGCTGTCGCGTGTCGGCGTTCTGTTCGCGGTCGCTGGGCTGCTGTTCGCCTGTTTGATCGGATTGGCCTTCCTGTTTTTCGACGGCGGGAGCGTATGATCTTCACGATCACCGTGTATGGTGGCAGCGTCTGCTTCGGACGCCGAAACCTCATGGTTGGAGCCGGCTGTTAGTAGATGTCTCCAAGCTGTCGTGTCAGGGTATAAACTAGTTGCATGAGTGAACTAACGCGGATTCTGGAAGCGATCGAGCGTGGTGACCGGCAGGCCGCCGACGCGCTGCTGCCGCTGGTGTATGACGAACTGCGACAACTGGCCGCGCGGATGATGGCCCACGAGCGGCCGGGCCAGACACTGCAACCCACTGCCCTGGTACACGAGGCGTATATGCGTCTGGTGGCCCAGCCTGTGCGCCGCTGCGGCGAACCGACGGAATCATCCGCCACTCCGACGCGTGACGCGGACGCCGCGAACCCACCAGCGTTTGCCAATCGCCGGCACTTCTTCGCGGCGGCGGCCGAGGCGATGCGCCGCATCCTGGTCGAAAACGCGCGGCGCAAGGGTCGGCAGAAACACGGTGGTGGATGGCAACGTCGGGAATTCCACGAAGAGCAGCTCGTCGCGCCATCGCCGCCGCACGAGATGCTGGCCATCCACGACGCCCTGAATGCACTCGAACAGACGAACCAGCAGGCCGCCGAACTCGTCAAATTGCGCTATTTTGCCGGGCTGACGATCCCGGAAGCGGCCGAGATCCTTGCCATCTCACCGCGCAAAGCCAACCAAGTCTGGGCCTACGCGCGCGCCTGGCTGCTGGACCAACTGGCGACCGACCGGGAGGAACCGCAGTAATTCGCGGCAACTGAACCCCGGCATTCCGCGCGATCTGGAGACGATCTGTCTGAAGTGTTTGGCAAACGCGCCGGCGCGGCGCTACACCACGGCCCGGGACCTGGCCGAGGACCTGGGCCGCTTCCTTCGTGATGAACCGATCCACGCGCGGCCCGTGAGAGAAAAAGGGGACGGGGCTCTTTTTGTTTACGTCCGCTTTTTCCGACCGTGTCAGTCTTGTGGCAAAGACAGCTCGTCGTCCGCGGCCCCTTCCCAAATCATGATCTTTCCATAGCCGGACGGAGGCTTTGCAGCGCCGCCGGCGACCAAGCTCCGTCCGTCGGGCGAAAACGCCACCGTCAGCACAGGGCCTGTGAACTGCTTCAAGCTGAATCGCTCCTCTCCGGTGATGGGATCCCACAGTTTCACCGTGAAGTCTTCGCTGCCCGTGGCAATGGTTTTGCCATCGGAAGAGAACGCGACGCAATTGACAGCGTCCACGTGCCCTTTGAGGTTCGCCAATAGTCGACCGGTTTGCGTGGACCAGACTTTGACTGTTGTGTCGAACTCGCCACCAGTCGTCACCAACCAACGGGAATCTGGCGAGAAGACTGCGGACGTTACCCAGGCCGTATGGTCAGTCAACCTGTGGCGCTGCTGACGCGTTTTGGCATCCCAAAGAATCACTGTGGAATCATAGCTTGCCGTGGCCAACAGCTTGCCATCCGGAGAGTAGGTGACGAAGAGAAAGCCCTTTCCGTGTCCTTCGATCACATCCACTTTCTGTCGGGTCCCGATATCCCAAAGAGTGCAAATGCCATACGAAGATGCCGTCGCCAAAGTCTTTCCGTCAGTCGAGAACGCCACGCAACTAACGGTTCTTCCTTTGTTCGGACTGAACTCCGCGATTTGCTCTTGAGTTGCAAGGTCCCACACTCTGGCCTTCGCGTCCTGGAATCCAGCGGCAAGCATTTTCCCATCGCGCGAGAAGGCAAGGTGACGGGAGGTCGCCAAGTTGTCAAACGTGGCGACCACCTGGCCATCGGAAACGTCCCAAATGGTGATCTTGCCACAACCTGGAATCCCGCCCCTCCCGTAAGACGCGGCCAACAACTTTCCGTCGGGTGAAAACCGGGCGCACCAAACATAGCCGGAAAGGTCTTCCCGGTTGAGTTGGGCAGCGGTGCGGTTTTTCGGTTGCCGCGGCGCTCGCCCGGTGCTCACGTTCCACAACTTGATGGTTCGGTCGCCGCCAGCACTGGCCAGCGTCTGGCCATCCGGTGAAAAGGCAAGGCAGGTGACGACCCCGACATGGCGTTGAGTCTCGACATGTTGACGCCCCGCCGGCACATCCCAGAGCTTGATTGTTTCGTCCCCACCTGCATAGGCCAACAAATTGCCGTCCGGCGAGAAGACGACGGATAGAACTCGACTGACGTTTTTCGGTAAGTGGTACTCCAAAACGCCAGTTTCGACATTCCAGACCCCCACGTCCTTGGACCAACCACTGGCTGCAGCCAAGAGCTTGCCATCCGGCGAAAAGGTCAATGAGAGCGCGTCGCTTCGGGGCACTCTGAATGTTTTGAGCTTGCGTCCATCCTTCGGGTTCCAGAGATGAATCGTTCCATCACGATCTCCGCTGGCTAGCCAGCGACCATCTGGCGAATACGCAACAGCGTTGACCGGCGTCTTATGGCCCTCCAGCGCCCGTACTTGACGCCCGGAATGGACGTCCCACAGCCTGACGACGCGGTCGGCGCCGCTTGAAGCGAGCGTCTCTCGATCAGGGGAAAAGGCAATGGACAGGACTTTCTCGCCATGAGAATTCAGCGTGGACTGCTGATTGCCCCTCGGAATATTCCAGAATCGGATCGTTCCGTCCTCGCTTGCCGAGGCCAGCGTGTCATTGTCGCGACCGAATGCGACACAAGTGACTCGACCTGAATGCCCGCGCAGTACCCTTAAAGTGCGTCCCGTATCCGCATCCCAAATCCGGATGGTTCTGTCATAGCTGCCACTGGCGAGTAGACTACCGTCTGGGGAAAAGGCTACCGAACTGATGTTCCCGGTGTGGCCACGCAACGTGAAAAAGTCACGCTGGCACATTCGCCAGAGTAGATACCATTCGAAGCCGCGGAGATCGTTCTCACCGGCTGCAGGCTGCTGTCGATGCAACAGGTCCAAAACACGTTCGACCTGGCGTTCTTCCCAAGCTTGCTGAGCAACCTTCATTTCTGCTACATACCGCTGCTGCTCCGCCTGTTTTCGAGCCCCACGTTCCTCGTTGGCCAATTCGAGGTTATGTACCGCGAGTCTTTCAGCCTCGTGACGCTGCCTCGCCTCGCCCAATGCGCGCTCCCGGGCCTCGATTGCAAAGTCAATTGAGATCAGGGTGCCCGCGATAAGCGACACGGCGACCATGGCGGCTAGCGACGAAACCAATGAGTTGCGCCGACACCAACGCCACGTACGTTCGACGGCACTGATCGGTCGGGCACGGACCGGCTCGCCGTGCAGGTAGCGTTTCAGCTCGTCACGCAATTCCGCGGCGGATGCATACCGCCGCGAGCGTTCCTTCTGTAGACACTTGAGGCAGATCGTCTCCAGGTCCTGCGGGACTTTGGGATTCAGCATGCGTGGTGAGACCGGCTCGCGTTCGATCACGTGTAACAGGATGTCCAATTGGCTGGCGGCCTGAAATGGTGGACGACCCGTGAGCAGTGTGTACAGTATGGCACCCAGTGAGTAAACGTCGGCGGTTTCCGTAACATCCTTGATTCTGCCAGCCGCTTGCTCTGGTGGCATAAAACTGGGCGTGCCCAAGATCTGTCCGGTGGCTGTTAAGCCACGGTCGCCTTCGACCTTTTTGGCCAAGCCGAAATCGGTGACTTTGGGCTGGCCGTTTTGATCAAGCAGCACGTTCGCGGGCTTCAAATCACGGTGGATCACGCCTCGTTCGTGCGCAAACGCCATCGCGTCCGCGATCTTCCGCATGTATTCCGCGGCGGCTTGTGGTGGTAACGGTCCCTCCTTGATCATGTCAGCGAGACTCTCACCCTCAATAAATCCCATTGAAAAGTAATGTTGGCCTTCATGCTCGCCTACCTCGAAGATAGGCACGATCCCGGGATGGTCCAGCTTGGCGGCCGCCTCGGCCTCGGCATGAAAACGCTGCACATTTTCCTCGCCTGCCAGTTGTCCGGCGAGGATCATTTTCAAGGCGACGACGCGGTTCAGGCTGACCTGACGTGCCTTGTAGACCACGCCCATCCCGCCGCGGGCGATTTCGTGCAGCAGTTCGTAGTCGCCGAAGCAGCGAACCTTGGATCCTCCCCCGGTAGCCGCCTGCCCACTGGACGTATCGCTCAGTGGTCGCGTGGCGTCGTCAGTCGGCTCTCCGGTTGGAAGCAAGGTCGCGTCCGCCATGGCCGGCGGTCGCGGTGGCAGACTGGCCTTTTCCGAATCAGTATTCGCTCCCGGTATCAGCGTGTCGCGATTGGCAAAGAAGGACTTCAGCTCGTTAGCGAATTCAGGGTGCTCGTCGATCAATCGCTGGCGATCCGGTGGATGCCCGGCCAGTGTCTGCTCCAGATGCTCGGCGAGGATCTTGTCAAGTTCCGGGTTCGTTCGGTCGCCGGACATGATGGGCTCCCGTATTCTCGAGTGAGAGTTTTCCGGGGTGCGTGTTTCGGTTGGCCGATTTTCGGCGCCGCCAAGGTCGCATGCGTGCCTTCCTCGAACCGGTCTTCTCCAGCCATTCTTCAAGATCAATTCAACGGCATACAATCGTCAGACAAATGGAATATTTCGCAATTGCGCAGCGTCACGTTGTTGGCAGTCCTCTTGACCCGGTTGCCGCGGGGCCAGTCGCAGTCAACGGGGGAGTCTTCGTAAACGCCCGGCATTAAGATCTACAAACGATCGACACGCTTGGAATTCGCTCGGCATCCCACCTGGCCACGGACACTCTTGGCGTTTTGCGCGCCCGCGTTCGAAGAAAACAGGATCAGCAAAAGGCAAGCCAGACCGAGAGTCCCGCTTCCAAGTCTCGTCAAGGTGCCAGGGCTCCTTGTCGATTCCGACTGATTCATGAACAGCCGCGAGCATCATTCTAGCAGCGCCACACGATTTCTGCATGTCTGAGGGCGGCAAAATGTCGGCCTCGGCGGGCCGAGGCGATCAACAGTGGACGGGCGTCTTTTTCTTCATTCGCGTTGCTTTTCAAGGACGATCGCGCGGACGCAGTGGATAACCCGAACCGGTTCGCTCGGCAACTTCGTTCACCCAGGCCTCACCGCCGAAAGAGACGGCCGCGCTGAAACGCGCGGCTGACGATGAAATGATTGCACGCAGACATTTGAGCGCGACCCGGTGAACGTGCAAGCCGTCCCGCTGTTGGATACGCCTGTTCCGTCCAAAGGGCCGGGCGAACAACCGGCCAGTGGACCATCGCGGCCGGCCCAGCACTGCCTGACCCCGGTCCTGTTCACCTACCATTTGGGCGAGACCGTCGTTTCGGTCTGCCGTAGCCCGCGCCCGATCGAGTCCGACCAGGCGTCGATCGCGCGCGTGGCACCGCGGCTGGACGGCGGCCCGGACGATCCACGCAGTCAGCGCTATCCACCCTGGGCCAGGATGCTCGCCGACGAGGAGTATCGCGCGTTGCCGTTTATTCTCGTCTGGTCGGCGATGGTGAGCGGTTTCTTACTGGTGATACCGGGTTGGTACTTCGGTCGGCTGGTGCAGCGGCGCCGCTGGGGCCTGGGTACGTTTTTGTTGTTGCCGGTGGTTGTCGCGCTGGCGCTGGTGGCCTTGACAACCTCGGGGCCAACTGCGGATGTCGATCAAGTGGCCACGCCCGGCCTGCGTCTGCTGTATTCACTGACCATTTTGCCGTGGTGGCTGTTTCCCGCGGGTTTGGTGGTCCGATGTGCGCGGCGGCAGTGGTGGCGCGTGGCATTCTGGTTGATCGCCGCCGTGGTAATCTCAGCGGGAATCGGCGGCTACTTGCTGGCAACGGACGCCGGCAACTGGACGATCGAAACGCGTTATTCATGGTCGTGTTGGTACGCGGTCCTGACATTTGGCGTCTACGCCTGTGGGCTAATGATGGTCCCCGCCACGGCAATCGGCTGGTTGGCCCGTGCCGCCC
>CAZSOG010000259.1:0-2535 GCA_964607555.1 uncultured Pirellulaceae bacterium
GGGCTCCACCCAGACCAGCTGGGCGGGGGCCGGAAGATGGTCGAGTTGCGGGCGCTGCTGTAGTGTAGAATCACGGGCTCCACCCAGACCAGCTGGGCGGGGGCCGGAAGATGGTCGAGTTGCGGGCGCCGCTGTAGTGTAGAATCACGGGCTCCACCCAGACCAGCTGGGCGGGGGCCGGAAGATGGTCGAGTTGCGGGCGCCGCTGTAGTGTAGAATCACGGGCTCCACCCAGACCAGCTGGGCGGGGGCCGGATACCGACAAGCCAAGCATTGACCAACCAATAGCGAAAAAAGTGGTGCTGTCCAATGATTCGCCGGCAACTTGGTCGAGCCTGGATCAGACCACCACATTTTGGGATCAGGCCCGTTACGAATTATCGTCTCTTGTGCAGCGGGAAGCCGAGACGCCGCCGCAGAGCGCTCGTGAATAATCCGGGTTAGCGCGCTTCATCGGGCGAAAGCACGCTCGGTCCCTCCGACGCGGCGCGGCGAATCGCCTCGTAGACTTCGCGTCGATGAACGGGAATCTCGCGTGGAGCCTCGATTGCAAGCCGTACCTTGTCACCGCGTATCTCCACGACAGTCACGACAATCGAGTCGCCGATCACAAGCTGTTCATTCCGTTTTCTTGACAGTACCAGCATGGCGGATCCTTTCTCTCGTCCACAAGAGACTCGGCGGTCGGGAGAATCCCCGCTCGCATACCACCGCTCGACGCCCATCACCGATTCGTCAGAGGTCCATGTCCGCCGACGCGCGCCAGCACAATGGTTCGAGCCATTAGATTCTTAGGCTGCCACATGCGCGCGCCGTGCGCTCATGTTTCGAAGCGAACAACGGGAGCGCTGCGGAACAAGGGCGTACTCCCTTGTGGGTTGCGGGCCTCCCGCATCAGGTCATGGTATACAGTGTGCCGGCCAATGCCCAACTTGGCCTGTGGCGACCGGTGCGTGTTGAGGCGGGAAATAAAAGACCCGTGGTCCGCCCTGGCGGGCCCCCATACTCTGAGGAGAGTCGGCGTAAACTCAAGTAGATTTGGAGCTTACGTATATCACATTGGTTGCATGGCAATTGGGCGGTGGCATAAAGTAAGGGGGCCGGTCTCGAATGTCGGACACCCGCGCAAGCAGGGGTGACATTTAGTCGCCGTGAAACCCGGGTGGCGGTCACAAGACTTGACGCCGCATCTGGTCTGACCGTTACTATTGTCCCACGTTCTATTCCGCATCCAAATAATCGAAGCGCACGTCGCGAGTGTTCTGTTCCTGTCCGGTTGGAACCGTGATTGGCCCATATAACTCGGGCCGTCGTGCCTTGATCCAGCGCGTACCCGTGCAGCGTTGGCGGAGCGACAGGTCCAAGTCGGCGACCACCATGGCGTTACCGGCTTGCCAGGTTTCGGCGAGTATCCGGCCGTAGGGGTCCAGGATCATCGCGTTGCCCGTGCGCACTTCGTCGTCGTCCGGACCGACGCCGTTACTGAAGGCGAGGAAGATGCCGTTGTCATGAGCGCGCGACGGCAGCCAGCGCATGAGCCAGCCGCGTCCCTTGTCACCACGCAGTTCAGCTTCGATCGCCTGAGAATCTTCCGCGCGACGATCCCAGATGCCGCGCTCGATCACGCCCATCGCATACGGACTGCCGGAACAACACCCGCCGGTCTGATGCGGAGCCAGCAACAGTTGTGCTCCCTGCAATGCACAGATGCGGACATTCTCGATGATGTTGTTGTCATAGCAGATAAGGGTCGCCATGCGCCAGCCGTACGGTGTGTCGAACACCGTGAAACGATCGCCACTCGCCATGTGCTGACTGATGAAGCAGTGCAATTTGCGATGGCAAGCCCACCGACCGTCGGGCATTGCCACGAAGTAGGCATTGTATAAACAACCGTCGGTGCCGAGTTCCACCAGACCGGCACCGACGGTGATCCGCATCTGAGCAGCCCACGTGCGCAACTCCCGGCAGGCGGGGCCATCCGGGACCGGCTCGGCCAACGCCTCCAGGGCCGCTCGATCCAGTTTACGGAGGTGCCAATAGCCCGTGGTGCAGCACTCGGGAAACACCGCGACCTGGACACCGGCCGCCACCGCCTCGTCGAGAAAATGGCGGATTGTGCCCAGGTTGGCCGATTTGTCATTCGGCGCGTGCTGGAATTGAACCGAAGCCACCCGTAGTGTTGGCTGAGACGGGCTCATGGACGGATCCCTCGTGGTTGCTGCCGACACACATACGCCGGGGGTGGGCTGGGCTGTAAAAACTGCGATTCTTAGGCTGCCCCATGCGCGCACGGTGTGCGAATGCTTCGAAGCAAACAACGGGAGCGCCGCGGAACAAGGGCGTACTCCCTTGTCGGTTGCGGGCCTCCCGCATGCGGACACGATGCGAACAGGTGCCCGACCAGCAGAACAACAACGTCGCCGTTTCAGCGACAGCTGCATGCGCATCGGCTCACCGTGCGCCGCAGTTACTTCTTGGCGGCCTCTTTCTTAGGCTCGGTCTTGGGCGCGGCCTCCGGTTTCTTAGGCTCGG
>CAZSOG010000259.1:2635-6879 GCA_964607555.1 uncultured Pirellulaceae bacterium
TCTTGGGCGCGGCCTCCGGCTTCTTGGGCTCGGTCTTGGGCGCGGCCTCCGGCTTCTTGGGCTCGGTCTTGGGCGCGGCCTCCGGCTTTGGCGTTTCGGCGCTCGGGGCCACGGCCTTCTTAGGTTCTACCTTCGGTGCTTCGGGTTTGGGTTCGGTTTTCTTGGATGCTTCCTTCTTCGCCTCCGGCTCTGTTTTCGCGGGCGGGTTCAGCGTGGGCTGACCGTGCTCGGCCTTTTCGTGTTCGTTTGATTCCATCTCTTTTCTCTCGTCCTCCACCGATTCCTTCGCCTCCTCGGCCTCACTCCCTTCTTTGTCCAGATCGGCGGCCGGCGTTTCGCTGCCCTCGGTGATATCCAGATCGGGTGTCTCGGTGTCCACTCCCTTCGGCGGCTCGCCGCTCGGTTTGCTACAGCCGATCGTCAGCCCAAACAATGCCAGGACAACCAACGTCCAATAACGCGCACTCATTTTCACTCTCCCATGGCTCGAGGAACAAAACTACATACTCGACTCTGAACGTACTGTATTTCTTGCGGTCTTCTGGAATTCCGTATTTCAACCCTGTCCGTGCGTGCCCGGCACGGAACGACTTCAGTATAGAATAATGGCGTCTGAAGTCCATCACGGGGAATGCCCCGCATGGCAAGAAAGTCGCGCGGTCTGGCGCCGCGTGCGGCGGCGATCATTTGAATCAGATTCTTGCCACATCATGTTTTTGCCCCCCTGGCGCACGCCACCGTGCGACCGAGGATACGCGGAGGGGGCCGGGCACGCGGGATTACATGGCAGGAATACCATCGTTTTCCTCAATCGCTTTCGCCGCGGTCCATGCGCGCGGCCCGGTCCCGGTCTGGTGGATAACTCTAAAGAACCGTGTAACAAAACTGCTTCGCCAAAGTGTGTATCCGCTTCCTCGACGGACGGGACGTCCACCGTACGCGTGTCTTATGACGGCCGCTAAGTCGTTGCAGAGAGTTTTGTTGCGCAATCGATCCGATACGCTGTGTGGCGGATCGCCATTCTCCTTCTGGAACACCTTCGGCGTACGGAAATGGCGCAGGGCGTGTACCCAGGGTGCGCCGACGCCCGTGGCTGCGCCCGGCCGCCGGCGCCCCTGAGCTATGGAATGTAACCGCTTCGCGGTAAAGATACCAACACCCGGCGGCCGCCATCGCCCGGGCGTTTCCCGAAATCAATGTCTCGCAGGGTATACTGGCGCGCCGAACCGTTTTCCACACCCACACCATGAGGCGCCGCCACGAACACGTTCCTTACGCCGAAGGCGTTGCACAAAGAACCGCAATCACACGCCAATGCCCGCGTACCCTTCAACAGTTTCAAGATTTCCTGGATCCACCTCAGCCAAACCGTTGCCAATACACAACAGATGCGCAACACCCCAGTACCTTCGACTTGCTCAGTTTCCAGGGTTTTCTACAGGCTGGGCCCCCCCGTCCCGGCTCCCGCACCGGGCAATGCGCCGTGTTGGCGTTCCCACATGCGATCTCGCACGCCGTGCCCGGCTTGAAGACTACCCACGAACAGACGTATGTATGTCACTGAATTCGAGTATCGAAACAGTGCGAACTTCGAAGTATTTTTTGTCAAAAAAGAAAAAACCCCCTTTTTTTGTAAGGAAATCCAATGGGGCCGTATTTCCCTGCTGGTGAATCCGTATTTCTTTGCTAAAGAAGGTGTAGACCCGCTGGCTTTGGACGCTTTAATTCGTAACTCATTGTTACAAAACGGTTTACAGAACAAACTACATGGACATTAACGTCGTTGCTAGCTGTGCAGTTTACCCATCTTTCTCAACTTACGCGTCACGCACCCCCATTTTGTAATCACAATTCCAACTATTGATACTACCGGCACAGTTGTTATATTCAGAATTGCTAGCTGAGTTTCCGTGGGTGGTTATGTTTCTACGCGTCACGATGAAGCAACAGTTGAACAGGAGGATCTTGGAATCATGAAATGGAAAATACTCGGGGCACTGGCGGTCTTCACCGTCTTTGGGGTGGAGCTTGGTTCAACACCAGTGCGAGCTGATGTACCGTGCGCCGTTACACCCAATGTCTACGCCGTTTACGAGGGAACCAATCCGAGGGCGTATGGTGGTGTTCTTGTTACCTACAACGATGGCACAAACTCGACTTCGGTTGATTCGAGTGGTGGTGGCGTGTTCAACTGGACTGGAACCCAGAGCAATGGCACGACACCCCATGACTATTTTTTTCAACAACGTTCGCTGACCGGTGCCCAACCCGCTGACTTCTTTTCCTTTTGTTTGGAGGTAAATCAGAATATTCATCCGGGCAACGCCCCGTCCAAACACGAGTTCCTTGCGCAGGAACTCGATCAGGTTGTGCCATGGCAAGATACGAGCGACACCCGGAGCGGCACAAGAATAGATCCGATCGGCTCCGCGGCGGCCACCGCGTTGCAGAAACTATGGGGCTATAAGATGCCAAGTCTGCTTGCTCAGATCGATGATGGCAATATCAGCACAGATGACAGGATTAACATCGCCGCGATGCAGTTGGCGATCTGGGAGATCGTGTCGGAGCCGGTTCCGGGTACAGATTTTGATTTGTCGAACGACAAATTACAGGCGAGCACGACGGCCACGAACGACCAGCAGGCACTGAATAATCAGAACCTTGTGATTAGTCGCGCCAAGACTTTTTACGACGGAAGTATTGGGTTCTCTGGTTCTTTGCCGCACCTTATTGCCCTGACCAACCCCTGTGATCAGGATCAGTTGGTGGCCCTTGTCCCCGAGCCGACATCCCTTTTGGCTTGGTGCTTGCTCGGCTGCATTGGTCTGGTGACATCACGGCGTTATCGACGCCATCGCGGCTAGGGGTTTGCCCGGTCGGTCGATCGGATTCGATGGTTGTTTTCTGAAAAGCTGACGGCCGCCAACCAACGGTTGGCGGCCGTTTCACTTTCTTGCGGTAGCCGTTCACGACATCTGCTATCAAGGAACATTAATCTTCACTGATCAACACTAATGATACCCCCCTGGAAAGCCTGCGACACTCAACATGAATCCGGCAGGTCGTGGAAAAGTCGCTGGCATTTTAAGATGAGGTATGCTGCCGCCCCTTTGAAATGTCCTGTGCGAGTTCGACCAACGGGAGAACGGACCGCGCCAATTCACGATCCACTTGGACGAACCTAACCGCCTGGAGTATATTCCAATATTAGCGAGGATTAGCACCGATTAGTGTTCTTCTTCTGGTCCGTGAACAGTTACTTTCTTGCTAACCGAGGAAGTGAAGCTCGACTGGTTTTGTTATATTGACGGCAGTTTGTTCCTGTATTGAGTCGCTCCGTGGCACGTTTAGCTTGGACCACGGAGTGGGCCGTGTCTTGCACCAAAACCGATTTCGGGAGCTTATTCTCATGGATCGCCGAATCTTCCCTCGACTGATTCTCGGGCTGTGGTTGGCCAGCATTTCGCACGCGCACGCACGTGCCGCGATCCCCGCGCGGTTGACGTTCGGTAACGAGATTGTCGCACTGCAACTCTCTTTCGCACGCGGCCATTTGCGGCTGGAGTCGATTGACAACCGGCTGACCGGCGACCGGATCGAATTGCGGAACGCACGGTTTCGATTCGTTCTGCGCGACGGCATGCAGATAGACAGTCGGCAGTGCGTCGTCGACGATGTGTCGACATCACCGTTGCCCGCGGCGGGGCGGCGCGCGGCGGGACGCCAGGTGGTGGTTCGCATGCGTGCGAGTGACTCTTCCGTGGCGATCAACGCGGTTTACACGGCGCGCCGTGGGGAGCACTGGATCGAACAATACCTGGAAGTAACCGGCGCGCCGGGCCTCGGCGTCGCGCGCGTGGTGCACGCGGACTGGACGGTGGACGACGTCGCGGGGGCGACCGATCGCGGCAAGCTGGCGGACGGCAGCCTTGGCTATCCTGATGGTTGCGGGCAACCCGTTTACTTACGTGACGCGTTCGTTGGGATCATGCACCCCGGCGCCGAGAATTTTCGCACGACACAGGGGCTCGCATGCGCCATCCCCGCGAGTATTATGCTCGATCCAAAACAGCAGACGCGAACAGACCGTTTCGTCATTGGTGTCGCTCGACAGGGGGCACGGCGACGCGCGTTTGTCAAGTTTCTCCACGCATGGCGGCAACGGCCGCCGCGCATGGTCATCTTGATCAATGACTGGTATTGGAAAAACAAGAAGCACCCACTCCAGGACCTGAAGGCGT
>CAZSOG010000260.1:0-6876 GCA_964607555.1 uncultured Pirellulaceae bacterium
CCGTTTGCATTGCCCCACGACCCATGCGTAGTCTGACCCAAGAACTTGACTCAAGATCATCAAATTTCCGCCCATAAGGTCTCTAGTGGCCGTGTCGCCCAACGCGCCGCGCATACGCACCCGATCCTCCAGCTCGGCGTGCCAAAGAAACTCAGGCATGATTATACGTCTTTGCCCCGCCGCTCATAGCCCGTGGAGACGACCGGCGGTTACCGCGACCGGGTTGGCAAGTCCGCCGTCAATATGGTCCAATAGAGCCAATCGAAAACAATCCTTGCCGCTTGGGCGGTTCCATGTGATAGATGAATACGTATTCCAACACTCCACCAACGCATCACGGCGACCGTTGGACCGGCTGGATCCGCGGCCGGATCATTCGGAAACAAAGTGGCCGGACTTGGGTCCGTGTCCAGAGTACTCCCATGCGCGGACCTCACGAGCGGCCGGCGGCCCCGTTTCCGCTGATTGGAACAACCGTCGTTGTCTCTGGTCCGCCGCGCGCCGGGCGGCATGGATCGCTCATTACACGCTATTTGGCGCAAACTCGAGTCGGCGACGTCGTCACACTTGCCATTACACGTGAAGGTGATCAAATGTTCACGGTCGTTGGGCTGACTCCGCGGCAGCTCCAGCGGATTCAATTCCGGTAAAGGAGTCATGTCGCGTGTTTGGCACGGCGTCACAGGCGAGGATTTGCATCGAAAACGGCGTTGTTGGTTGCTGACGGGGCAATCTTTTGCGACGCTAGTGTATGTTCTCGTGTTGCGAATCGACCTCGAGTCAATCCATGCGACGCGGGGCACGCACTGCGTACTTGATACTTGGCGCGCCACGTGCCGCCGGCCGAATAACCAATCATCTTGCGGGTCCCCCCGCGCAAGGAGCGATGACCATGCCAAGCAAACTGAATCGACGGACATTTGCCAAGACGACAGCTGCTTTGGGGCTATCCGCGACCACTCTGCCGGCCGCCAGCGCCGCGCGTGTCGTTGGATCCAACGAGCGTATTCGTCTCGGGTTCATCGGCGTCGCGAATCGTGGCGGTCAGCTACTGGACGCATTCCTGACACACGACGACGCCCAGGTCGTCGCATTGTGTGATATCGACTCGGAAACGCTCGCCAAGCGGCGGCAAAAAATCAAGGGCGACGTCCGTCTTTACCACGATTTTCGCAAATTGATCGATAACAAAGATATCGACGCGGTTGTGATTGCCACTCCGGATCACTGGCATGCCATCATGACCGTCACGGCGTGCGACGCCAAGAAAGACGTCTACGTTGAAAAGCCGCTTTCGGTCACCGTTCATGAAGGGCGCCGCATGGTGGCCGCGGCCCGGCGCAACCAACGCGTCGTGCAAGTCGGCACGCATCGCCGCAGCTCGCCTCTCTATGCCGCCCTGGCCAAACGGACACTGGCCGGCGATTTCGGGAAGATTTGTGTCAGCCGCGCCTATCGACTGAGCAACATGTACCCCGACGGCATCGGGCGCATGAAGCCGGAAACGCCACCCAAGAATCTGGATTGGGACATGTGGCTCGGACCGCGCCCACGCCGTCCCTACCAGGCGAACATCGCGCCCTATAAGTTCCGCTGGTGGCATCTCTACTCGTCACAAATGGGCAATTGGGGCGTGCACTATCTCGATGCCATTCGCTGGTGCACGGGCGAGTTGGCGCCAAGTTCCGTGTGCGCGATGGGCGGCCGTTTCGTCGTCGATGACGATCGGACCGTTCCCGACACGATGGAAGTCACCTTCGAGTTCGCATCGGGGCGACTGGCGATCTTCGGACAGTACGAAAGTAGTGGTAACCCGACGTTTCCGTTCGGCGAGATCGAATTGCGCGGTACGCAAGGCACGGTCTATTCGGCAACGACCGGATATCAGGTCGTGCCGGAGCGGGGCGGTCAATTCCAAGACCGCGCGCTACGCATGAAGGCGGAAGAGGTCAAGGACCCCGGCGGCAACAAGGGCCTGACGGCCCTGCACGCGCGCAATTTCCTCAACTGTGTGCGCTCACGCGAAAAACCCAACGCCGATGTGGAAATCGGTCATCGCTCCACGTCGCTGAGCCTCATCGCCAATGTCTCGCTCGCGGTCGGTGAGCGACTCCAATGGGACCCTGAGCACGAACGATTTCTCAACAGTGAATCGGCCAACGGGCTGCTTCACTACGAGTACCGCAAGCCATGGAAACTGGCGTAGGAGCGACGCGGAGCAGGGGTTCAGCGCTTCACGGAAGTGCCTTCGCAAGGTCGCTATCCGCTTCTGCGACGGACGTGGACGTTCGTCGAAGAAGCGGGTAATCGCCCCGCCGGGCCAGTTCTGTGACAGCCTCTTATCTCTACCGATCGTTGCCGTCAACGGGAGCATGGCGAAGAGATAGGATGTCTCGTGCCACGAATCCGTGAAATTCGCGTGATTCGTGGTTCCCGTCTTTTCGCAGTTCCCGTGTCGCGTGGGGGCCGATCGTGCCGGCACTCATTCTTCCCGCCGCGCGGTCTTACGCCCCGGGGAACTTTCCGGCGGGCCGAAGCGTCTTTGACATATCGGCCTGCCGGATGTCCGCCGGTGGGCCCCGGGGTTGTGCTCGCGGTCGCAACGTAACACAATTCCAGATAATGAGTTACGCTATTCAGTCACGGTCAATCGACCAACCAGGCGGACTCGGTCTTCGTGAAAGGAGAGGCTCGATCATGCAGCGAACATCCGTGCTCTTGATGGTCCTGGCAGCCGCAATCGGGACAGTTCTGGCCGCCGGCAGTAAAAACGCCGACTGGAAAAAGGTGGAACAAGCGATGGCGAAAGGACTTCCGAAAACCGCACTACGCGAGTTGGAGCCGATCATCCAGCGTGCTTTAAAAGAGAAAAAGTATGGCGAGGCAGCCAAAGCGATCACGACGAAAATCACGCTGGAAGGGAACATTCAGGGCAATAAGCCGGAAGAACGAATCACGCGTCTGCAAACGGTCATGAAGGACCTGCCCATCGAAATGCAGCCGGTGATGGAGGCCGTCCTGGCACAATGGTACTGGCACTATTTCCAACAGAACCGTTGGCGTTTCATGCGCCGAACGCAAACGGCCGAAGCGCCGGGAAACGACATCACCACCTGGGCTCTGCCCCGCATCCTGGCGGAAATCGACAAGCACTTCACGGTTGCGCTGAAGTCTGACACGTGGCTGAAGAAAACGCCGGTCGGCGTCTTTGACCAACTGCTGGAAAAAGGCACGATGCCGGACCAGTTGCGGCCGACGATGTATGACTTCCTGGCACACGAGGCGCTACGTTTCTATGGCGCCGGCGAACAGGCGGGCGCACAGGCGGAAGATGCCTTCGTGCTGGCTGCCGATAGCCCGATTTTCGCCCCGGCCGACCAGTTTATCGGCTGGCAACCGCGGTCCACGGACCCGCACTCGCCAACACTCAAGGCGATCCGACTTCTGCAGTCGTTATTGGTGTTCCACCAAGAAGACAAGAATCCGGCCGCGTACGCCGACATCGACCTCGAGCGGCTCAAGTTCGGTGCCAACCACGCATTTGGCGAGGAAAAAGATGCGCGATACAAAACGGCGTTAGCCCGATTCGCCGCGCGGTGGGCGGAGTATTCTGTTTCCGCCCGCGCTTTGCGTGCCCACGCCGAAGTGCTCCAACGTGAGAACAAACTGGTCGAAGCCCACACGCTTGCCGAACAAGGTTGGCACGCGTTTCCCGAAAGTCCCGGTGGAAAAGGCTGCTACAACCTGGTCCAACAGATCGAGGCGAAAAGCATCCAGGTGTCGAGCGAACGCGTATGGAACTCGCCTTGGCCCGCGCTGCAGGTGCTCTACCGCAACATCACGCACGTTCATTTCCGTGTCATTCGCTACGACTGGATCACCCTATTGCGGCGTCGTGATTATCGTCCGGGAGGGGGTGTTCCCACCAGTTTGCGCAAGGAACTGTTGCAGCGCGAACCAGACCGTGTTTGGTCACGCGAACTGGCCGCCACGGACGACTATCAGTTGCGCAGCGAAGCATTGGATGTCCCGCACGATCTCAGACCGGGATTCTATTTCATTATTGCGAGTGTCGACAAGCGTTTCGGGGACCACGATAATCAAGTTGTCGCGAGCGCGTTTTGGGTCAGCAAGTTGGCACTTGTGTTACGTACGGGAACCGGCAACGGAGCGTTTGACGGGTTTGTGCTCGATGCGGAAAGCGGCGAACCGTTGGCCGACGCCGCGGTGCGCGCGTGGTATCGAGGGCGGTCGGAGTGGGTCGAGACGCGGCCGACACGCACGGATCGCAACGGGCGGTTTCATTTCAGTGGTTTGCAACGCTCCGGTTATGTCGTGCTGGCCCAACACGACGGTTCGACGTTGTCCAGCGCGACGCGCAACGCGTACGGCGGTCCCTACCAGCCCAAGCCGTACCAGCGCACCCTCTTCTTCACGGACCGATCACTCTATCGACCCGGCCAGACAATTCGCTACAAGGGAATCAGCATCGCCGTCGACCAGCAAAACGACGACTATCAGACGCTTTCGGGCGAGATGGTGACGGTCGTGTTCCGGGACGTCAACGGCAAGGAGATTGCCACTCAGCGGCACCGGACCAATGAGTTCGGTTCATTTAGCGGCAGCTTTACGGCACCCCGTGATCGCCTGCTGGGCCGCATGAGCCTGACGGACCAGGCACGCCGTAACAGCCGGACGTATTTCCATGTCGAAGAATACAAGCGACCGAAATTCCAGGTTGAGTTGGCCGCGCCGACCGAACCGGCACGACTCGACCGGAAAGTGACCGTGCCGGGCACGGCCAAGGCCTACACGGGTGCTCCAATCGGGGACGCCAGGGTGGCCTATCGCGTGGTGCGTCAAGTGCGTTATCCGGCTTGGTGCGTCTTCTGGTGGCCGCTGCCAAATCGCGGCGCGCAAGAGATTGCCCACGGCACGACGACGACGCGACAGGACGGCTCGTTTCAAATCAGCTTCACGGCCCGTCCTGATCCCTCGGCGGACAAAGCGAACGAGCCGATCTTCCAATACACGGTCTACGCGGACGTTACCGATCGTGCCGGCGAAACGCGTTCCGACCAGCGTGGGATCAACGTCGGCTACACGGCACTGCAGGCGTCGCTGACGGCGGCGGACTGGCAAACCCCGCGACAGCCCGTGACGATAAGTGTCACGACACGGTCGCTGGATGGTGAGCCACGCGCCGCCAAGGGAACGGTCCGTGTTTTCGAGCTCAAACAACCGAAACGTGTCCAGCGGGCCGCCTTGGGGAGCGTGGGCATCCCGCGCTATTGGCCGGGAATGGAGAACAGCCAGACCCCTCCCAAGCCTGATCTCTCCAGCCCGAACGCATGGCAACTCGGACCGCAAATCGCCGAACGCTCGTTCGCGACCGATGCGTCGGGAGTTGAAACTCTTTCGATCCCGCTGGGGAGCGGAGTGTACCGGGCGATCTTGGAAACCCATGATGCGTTTGGCAAGAGGATTTCGGCCCGTCTGCCGATCATGGTGCTGGACCCCACGTCCGATCGATTACCGGTGAAGATCCCCAGCACGGTGAAAGCACCAAAATGGCAGTTGGAACCGGGCGAGACGTTCACGGCCCTTTGGGGAACGGGGTACGAATCCGGGCGCGCGTTCGTGGAGGTCGAACATCGCGGCAAGATTCTGCAAAGCTATTGGACCGGGCGGCGGACCACGCAGGCGGTGATCGAACAGAATGTCAGTGCGGCAATGCGGGGCGGGTTCACGCTGCGGGTTACTCAAGTACGCGATAACCGCGCTTATCTTGTGAAACGTTCCATCTCCGTGCCGTGGACCAACAAGCAGCTGGCGATCCGTTGGGAACATTTTGTCTCGAAACTGAAACCGGGCCAGCAACAACGGTGGACCGCGGTGATTCAGGGTCCGAAGGCGGCACGCGTGGCGGCCGAACTGGTCGCGACACTCTACGACGCGTCGCTCGATGCATTTCGGCCGCATAACTGGCCCGGGCTGCAGGTGTTCCGGCACGAATATAGTCGCTTGCAGTCCCAGTTCGAAAACTACGGCGTGAGCTTGGGGCACATCAGTGGCAACTGGACGCAAGATCGCAAGCCCGTGACGATCAGCTATCGTCATTTTCGAGCGGGCATCACCGCATCGCTGTGGGGCTATGCGTTTAGTAATCGCGGGCGCCGCCGTGGCATGGCACCGATGGCGCCTGGCGCCATGTTGGGAGGCATGCCGAGTGAAGGCGCCGCGGAGGCGGAGATGTTGATGATGGATAAAAGCGCCGCAACGCCCATGGCCGCGAAAAAAGGCTCAAGCAGCGCTTTCGCGGCGGCATTGGACGGGAGAGGTGGCGGCGCGGGCAATGCCCCGGCCGCGCCGCCGAAAGTCGACTTGAGCAAGGTCTCGGCACGCAAAAACCTGAACGAAACCGCGTTTTTCTTCCCGCAGCTGCGCACCGATAAGGAGGGCCGCGTGACGCTGGAATTCACCATGCCCGAAGCGCTGACCGAATGGAAATTCATGGGGTTCGCGCACGACAGCCAGCTGCGCAGCGGCCTGCTGACCGACCAGGTGATCACGGCCAAGGATCTGATGGTCCAGCCCCTGCTACCGCGGTTCGTGCGCGAGGGCGACGTGCTTGAGTTCACCGTCAAAGTGACCAACCAGTCGCCGACCCGCCAAACAGGCACGGTGCGCTTGACGCTGGCCGACGCGGTGACGCTCAAGCCGGTCGATGACCTGCTGGGAAACGATCACGTCGACAAACCGTTCGACGTACCGGCCGGGCAGGCACGCAGCTACGCATGGCGGCTACGGATCCCGGACGGCATGGGATTCCTGACCTACAAGGCGGTCGGTTCGACCGGCCGGCTGGCGGACGGC
>CAZSOG010000261.1:0-6863 GCA_964607555.1 uncultured Pirellulaceae bacterium
GCTAGCCCGATGGACCGCGCGCGTGACTTGAAACAAAGAGTGATATGAGTCGATTCCATGGCCACTCGACGTGAACGACGAAAGATGTATCCCGGATGGGTGTGCATCGTTCTGGTTGCCGGTTGCGGCGCGCCCAAACTGAAACGCCCGACTCGGCCGCTGATTCTTGCCGTCAGTGGCGATACGCAAGGCTGGATCGTGCCGTGCGGGTGCGAGTCGCACCAGTCGGGTGGACTGCTGCGTCGCGGCACGCTGTTGGGGCAACTGGGGCCGGGCGTGGATGTGATCTATGTCGATGTCGGCGGCGCTCCGGATGGAATCGCGCCGTACGACCAATTGAAATTCGAGGCGATTTTGAAGGGAGAACTTATTAGCGGGCTCGACGCACACAACATTGGTGCCGGTGAAGCACGCTTGGGAGCGGATTATCTTCGCGCCCTGAAGACCCGACTTAAGGTCCCGCTCGTCTCGTGCAACGTGCGCGATAAAGCCGGAAACTTCGTCGGCGATCCGTTCCGGATCGCCGACGGTTCGGGATGGCGAATTGGTTTGATTGGTGTCCTGTCCGATCGGAAACAGATCGTGGGCGTTGTCATTGATTCCGCCCTCGATTCGATTTTGGCGGCGATCGGCAAGGCGGCCGGCCAATACGATTCGCTGGTGGTCTTGGCGTACATGCCGGAAGACGAGCTTGTTCAGTTGGCGGAAAACTTGCCGGAGGTTGACGTCATCGTGGGTGGACCAACCAACCAGTGCCTGGTGCCACGCCGTGCCGGGCCCGTCCTGCTGGCCTCGGCCACGAACAAGGGCAAGTTCATGGTCCTGTTGTATGGGAGTTCATCGGAATCAGGTGCCCGTTGGGACGGGAAAGTCGTGGAATTGACCGATGCGTTCGCCGATGATTCGCGTCAAAAAGACAATCTGAACGACTTTCGCGCGTTGCTCGCGCAACGGAATTTCACGCCGGCCCAGACATCATTTACCGCGACGATCCCCGCAACGTTACCGGATGATGTTGGTGTGGCCGGAACGGAATCGTGCGTCGGCTGCCATGTGGAGGACGCACGAATCTGGCGGGCTTCGAAGCATGCGTGCGCTTGGCGGTCACTCATGCAAACCGGTGCTGAAGTGGACCCCTATTGCCAACGGTGCCACACGACCGGGTATGGCCTGCCGGGCGGTTTTCGATCGGTGCGAGTTCCCGCCCGGCGCGTGGCCGTGGGTTGCGAAAGTTGCCATGGCCCTTCACGGGCACACACGGACAAGCCGGAGCACCCGACCGCGTGGCGCGGCCAGGCGAAGAATCAGTGCCGGCGTTGCCACGATCACGAAAACAGCCCACGATTCGAATTCGATGCCTATTGGGACCAGATTCGCCACGGCGCGTCGCCGGCTGGGCCAACGACGGAAGGCAAACGGGTCAACGAGCCCGAAAGGAGCCGTTCATGATGTTTGTCGGTACGATACGAATCTGCTTTCTGATTGCCGTGCTCTCGCCGCTACGGGGATCGACTCTAGCGCTGGCAGAAACATGGTCCGCGGAGGCTTGGCTTGCCGGTTGCGTCGCGGTGGCGCCGAACTTTGCCGGAAGGTTCGTGCGGGCTGACGGCGAGAAGAAAGACACGGGGGAACCGGGCGCGTCGGCGGCGACCGCGAAACTGTTCACACCGGCGTTCAGCAAACCTGCTAGTAAGCCAGAGGCCGACAAAGAACTTCCCGCCGAAAAGCCGGCAGCGCCATGGTACGCCAGCTTGGACGCGGTCCGTCGCGACGCGGGGGCTCAAGACAAACCGATCCTTGTCCGAATTGGCGAGGAGTCATGTCCGTGGTGCCGGAAACTGGAGCTGGAGATCGGCAAGACGGCGGTTCAGGACGAACTGGCGCGCTGGGCGTGCGTGGCGCTGGACGTGGTTCAGTCCGCCAACGCGGTACGCCCATTTGGCGTCACGGCCACTCCCGCGCTCCGGATTCTGACGCCGCAAGGACATCTGGTGGCCACGCACGACGGTTTTATGGACGCTGACAAACTTGTCCAGTGGCTCAAGAAGAACCATGACCGGGCGGTTGAAGCTCCCAGTGACGCGTTGTTTGGTGACGAACCGCCCACGCTGCTCGAAGTGATGCGCGTCGTGCGCCAGTTTCGCGACCCGAATGCCGTGGTTCGGGAAGCGGCCATTCGGCGTCTCATGCAGTACCCGAAGGTCGCGGGCAGCGCCGTTGTCCGAAGTTTGCGGCAGGGGAACTTGTCGACTAAACTCGCCGCGTACGAGCTGCTGGCCGCGTGGAAGGCGCCGATCGACGGCATCGACCCGTGGCAACCGGACTCCGTGAACGAGCAGCGGCTTGGCCGGTTGGATGCCTGGTTGCGCAAGCTGGACGAGGACGCGCTGAAAGATCTGCATGGCCCTGGCAAGAAGCTGACGGACGAACAGCGTGCGCGCTTGCGTGTCGAGATCGATCAGATGTTGAAGGCAGATCCGTTGGAAGCCGTGGCCGTGCGCGAACGAATCGCCCGGTTTGGTCGGGCCGCTTTGCCCGAAGTCGTCGCGCGACTGCAAGAGGCGGCTTCCGACCGGCAGCGGACGCGACTCCTCGCGCTGCGTTATCGGCTGGTCGTCAACGGCGATCTGGTGCTGCGCTGGCCGGGCGGACTTGAACGTCTGGCCGACGTCGACCCGGCCGTGCGTCACAAGGCGGCTGATCAGTTGGCGGCGATGGGAGACGCCGGCTTGCAACCGCTGTTTCTGGAGCTGTTCAGCGACCCCGACCCGCTGGTCCGCGAGTTGAGCCTCAAAGGACTGCGCAATGTTGGTGGTCGAGATGCCACTTTGGCACTCGTGAAGCTGCTGCACGATCCCGAGCCGAACGTGCGCGCGGCAGTGCTCAAACAGCTGACCGAGGACGCGCCGCCGGAGATGCTGGACAAGATCACCGAGTATGTGCGGTGGGAGAAGGACCCGGATCTGCTGGTCCATGCGATTCGTTATTTTCGGGCAGTTCGAAGTGCGGGCGCCGTCGCGAGCCTGTTGCCGTTGCTGAAGCACAAGAGCTGGCAGGTTCGTGCCGAGACGGCCGAGGCACTTGGCAAGATACTCGCGAAAAATCGCTACAGCTCGCGTGACAATGACACGACCGCGATTTACGACGCGCTGCTTGAGCTGCTCAAGGATCCAGACGCGTTTGTCGTGAGCCGAACATTGGAGGGGTTGCACAACGTGAATGCGAAGCGTGCCGTGCTTCCTTTGGTGCAGGCGGCGGGCAAGCACCCGGACCTTGCCGCCGGTATCGTTGATCTCCTGGCCGGCGGGTCGCAGATGCGTGCCGCGGCCGTGCCGCATCTGCGGCAGTTTTTCGCGAGCAAGGACCCGGCCGTACGCGCCGCGGCGATTCGCGGCCTGACAAAAACAAAATCCGACAAGATCGAAACGGAGATCGCCGCCGCCGTCCACGACCCGGCCTCCGAAGTACGCGCCGCGGCGGCACAAGCCACGCTCGCCATGCTCGAAAAACTCTATCCGTCCGACGACGCGTATCCCGCTGACGATTTAAGTGATTTCGAAACCGAAATCGAAGTCAAACGTCTGACCATCGATCCGTTCTCAATGGTCCAGGCCGTCGCGAAGTCGATCGGGGAAATGGCCGGGCAGTCGACCGGTGCGACACGCACCGTGCCACAGCCATCCAAGAAAACCGTGCCGAGCCCGAAGCAAGGTGAAGATCAAACTGCGCGTCTCGAGGAGTCATCCATACCTGAGGTGTCCAGCTCACGCGACCCGTCGGAGAAGCAACCGAATGATTCGTCCGCACAACCCAGCGGCGGCAAGAGTGTCACGCAAGACGTGGTTGTGGAGAACCCGCGTGGGATGGAGACGGATAAGTGGCTTGCCGAGCTGTACGCGGGACGCCATCGTCCACCATGGACGAGCAACCTGGTCAAGCCGTTTCAAGACATGCTGGTCGCGGAGCGGCCGGAAGAACGGCTTGCCGCTGCCCAGGTGCTGATTCCGCTCGGGCAGGCGGAGCAAGCCGTTCCCGTGCTGCTGCAATGCGCGCGAACGGGTCCTGAACTGCTGCTCCAGTCGGGGCAATCGCTGCATTGGCTTGTTTGGCAGCGGCGCGTGCCGTTGTTTGAAAAGCTGAATGCATTGGCCAGCGATGACTCCCAGCACGTCGGACTCATCGAATCCATGAACCACGGGACGGACGAACGGTTGGCCGGTCTTTACTGGAAATACTTGGATCGCGAAACTCTGCCGCGCGTCGTCGTCGGCGAAATCCGAAACGGCATGCGTTCGGCATATCTCGGGCCCAACAGCTACGATCCGGACAAGATCACGAATGCGATGCGCCGGCGCGTCGCCAAGGCCGCCGGGCGGGAGGCCAGATCGGGCTTGACCGCGAAGCGATTGGTTGCTGTTGATTTGCTGCTTGACGTGGCGGCCGACGATGCGCTAATCGCCGCGCGGGCGATCGCAAAGGATAACACGGTCGATGCCAAACTGCGGAACGATGTGTTCCAGTTGATATTAGCCGCGCAGTCCAAGCAAGACCGGCTCAAGACGGCCATCGCGGCGCTCGCGGACGAGGACCCCCATCGACTGCATGTCGCGCTGAAGTACCTGGCGATCGGCGCGGACGCGCTGCGCCACCTTCCCGAGACGGATTTTGGTATCAGCGTTGCGGGTTATTCCAACATGATATCTATCGGTTCCGGCAAGCCGATCATCCCGAAACCGCCGGCACACCTTCGCGCGGCGCAGGTTCACGCGATCCCCTTGAAACTCGATGCCGAAGATGCCGCCTACGTCGGGTATCTGCTGACAATGTTTGGGGAACCGGAGGGGCTCGAGCCATTGCTTCGCTATTGGCGCAGTGCGGAACCGGACGACGGGCTGGATCGCCTCGTGGTCGAGGCGATCGCGGTCCTTGACGATTCTTCCCACATTGACGAACTCAAGAAGATCTACGGTCGAGTCAAGGACGATTATCACGTTCGTGATTTTTACTGGACCATTCGCATCATGAGTGGGCCCGCCATGCTTCGGTTCCGCAAACAGATCCGTAGTGAGGTGGGCATGTCCATGTTACAGTAACCGCTGCAGTTGGGAGTTGAAACGATGTTGTGCAAGACCGTCCGAATTCCGATGATCTCGTTCGCTGTTTTGTTATTTTGTGCCCGGACGTGTCCGGCACAGTTCATGCCGGGTGGGCTCGGTGGCCTCGGGACGCAGCCTGGAGCCATTTCGGGCACGGGCACCGCGACCATCAAGCTGAAGCCGGAACTGGTCCGTATGAGCGTTCAGATGTCGGCCAAGGCAAAGACGCTCAAGGAAGCACTCGAAAAACTGAAGGACCAGCGTGAAGCGGCCATCCTGCAGCTTGAGCAGCTGGGCGCCGAGACAAAATCGATCCTGACAACGCCCCCGACAGCAAAGACCGGTTTGACCGATCGTGAAAAACAGATGCAGCAGATGCTTATGCAACAGCGGCGATCCCAGGGACGCAAGGTGGGAAAGGGCCTCAATATTCCAAAGTCGGTGACCGCTACCATGGTACTCACGGCCGAATGGTCACTCCCTTCCGAAGACGAAACGGAAATCCTCCTGTTTGTGAACGAGGTGCGTGAGAAGATCATCGCCGCCGACCTGGCCGGTGCCAAGAAACTGGCGAAGAAATCACCCGAAGAAGAAGAACTGGCCGAGGAGGCATCGGGCATGATGGGCATGTACAGCGGGTTTGACGAGCAGCAGAGCAAACCGGGCGAACCAACGTTCTTTTACGTCGGCAGGGTCACGGACAAGCAGCGGGCGAAGCTGCTGGCCGAAGCGTTCGCCAAAGCCAAGACACAGGCCGAACAGTTAGCCGCGGCGGCCAGCATGAAGCTTGGGAAACTCGTGTCGCTCAGTGGCGTCGCCAACCAGGGCGACATGAATATGAATCGCTACGGTGGCATGGGCAGCTATCAAATACAGATGCTGTTGGCAAACCAGGCGCGCGCCCAGGGCGGTGACAGGAAGGAGAGCGAATCACTCGGACCAACTCTCGACGCGCTCGTCTTTTCAGTCTACGTCCACGCCAATTTCGGGCTCAGCAGCGCTAACTGAACCATTTGAAAGGGGCTTGCCGACTTTGTGGCCCTTCGCCAGCAAACGAGTTCTGGGATCCCACTTAGAGATCGTCTGGCAAGAGCATCAGGTGTCCTTCATATTCTTGCCAAAAGATATTCTTGCCCCCTCTTCGCACGCCGTCCCGCGATCAGAGATCCGGGGGAAGATGGGGCAAGAATATGAAAAGCATTCTTCAATCAAGCGAATAACGAAGGAGGAGCGCGTGGACATTCAAGGTGGGACGAGCGGCCAAGATGTATTGAATCACTTTCAGCGGACTTACCGCCGTAGTACGATTATCTTTATTGCACTTATTGGCCTTGCCGTTGTGGATATCGTCCGAGGCAGCGGTGCCGGTGTTTACATTTGCATGTTGTTATTCGCGATCGCGGTGGACGGCATTTCCCTAAGGCGAGATATGGAGCTTTTGCGATGTGTGATCCCGCGTCCTGCAATGGACCATGGAAACAGTATCGCACTGGATGGACGGGAGCGCGACAAGAACACAGACCAGAATGTGCGTTCACATTAGCCCGGATTATTCATGAAATTCGTCGCGGCAGATCGCTCGTGAATAATCCCAGGTTAGATTCTTAGGCTGCCACATGCGCGCGCTGTGCGCGCATGATTCGAAGCGAACAACGGGAGCGTCGCGCATGCGAGGACGTACTCCGTTATGGGTTGCGGGCCTGCCGCGTTAGGAGTTCGTGCGCGGTGGGGGCGGCAGCGTGCGAAACAGACGCTCCACGCAGTCAA